>CAVKVO010000188.1:0-4894 GCA_963659575.1 Prevotella sp. CAG:1031 | reverse complement strand
TACGCTTGCCGTTTGTTGCAAAGTCTGTATTTTAGCGGCCTAAAAACGCCAATATTGACAATAAAAGAAAGGTAAAAACGATGAAAAGGATTATGACAGTTGCCGCTCTGATGGCAGCAATGGTGTGCTTCGGAACAAAGGCAAGCGCACAGACAGTGGAGACTAAGGTGAAGAGTGAGTGCTGCAAGGCAGGAACAGCTGCTGCAAACGCTTGCTGCAAAGCCGCTACGGAAAAGGTTCAGGCCGCTGAAGCAAAGACAAAGTGCTGCGCAAACGAGGCTAAGACCAAGGTTAAGGCAACTACCGCAAAGGCTAAGAAGACAGCCAAGACTGCAAAGGCAAAGGCTACTGCTGCAAAGACAAAGGCTGAGAACACTAAGAAAAAGGTGGTTGACGCAACAACAGCAGCTACCACACAGGTGAAGAACGCTACGAAGTAAGGTGTTTTATGTAGCTGCCCTTACAGGGCGCAAGTTACCCAATAGCCTTGATACCCAGGGCGTTGCCCTGGGCTATGAGCAGTTGCCCCTTCAGGGCGCAAGAATTGCTGAATAAATACATAAAAAAAACGCGCTGAAGACTGGTTCTTCAGCGCGTTTTTGTATCTCGTCGTAACACCCGCAAAAGTCGGCGTTACAGTTTCCCTTGGTCACGATAAGAATAGTAGTTGCCGTCGGTTATTATCACGTGGTCGGCCAGATAGATGCGCATGGTTTCGGCTGCGGCCTTGACGCTCTGCGTGATCCGGTCGTCCTCGCGACTTGGAACGAGGTTGCCCGACGGATGGTTGTGGCATAGGGCGATGACCGTTGAGTTGTTCAGCAGGGCTTCACGCATGATTATCCTGACGTCCACTGCTGTTTCGCTTATGCCCCCGTGGGATATGCACTGACTCTTTATGAGTTTGAAGTTGCGGTTCATCAGCAATATCCACGCCTCCTCAGTGTCCAGGTCCTGCATCTTCGGGTGCATATAGTTGTAGATAGCAGTGGAGGAACCGAGGTCGGGCCGATCCTCAACCCTTTCCATCTGCCGCCGCTTGCCCAGTTCGCACGCCGCAAGTATGGTGATGGCCTTTGCAGGACCCATGCCGTTGTATGCGGTAAGGTCGTTTATGGTGCGTTTGCCGAGCGTGTTCAGATTGTTGTTGCAGTCGGCCAAGACGTGTTTCATCAGTTCCACGGCACTCTCCTTAGTGGACCCGGAACCAATCAGTATGGCCAGCAGTTCGGCGTTGCTCAATGCCGAGGCGCCGAGGCGAGCCATTTTCTCTCGCGGACGGTCTTCTTCCGCCCACTGGTTGATGTTCAGCTTTTCCATGCCATCCGTGTTTTGTTTGTCGTCCAACACATTATCAGCGAGACGACTGCGAGTTTCTACTTATAGAACGTCCTGTCGAAGGCGTGGAACTCGTCGTGACGCAATACGCAGCGCTTCCACCACGCACTGATGAAGCCAAATCCGTAGCCCATCAGTTGCACAAAGGCGGCGGCAACGGAGATGGCTCCTATCCTGCAACTGCGGTTCTTGCGTGCGGAATCGAGGAAAAGCAGCAGTGCGTAGGCTATAATCGGAAGCCACGGAGCGGCGCAGAGCCAATACCAACGGTGGGTGTCGCAATAGGACATGAGCACTCGGCCCACTGCCGAAGTGAGCACAAGAGCTATGACGCCGACGGTGAAAACCATGGGAAGGAGGTGAACCAACTTGAGCGATTCGGGATATTTCTTGTAGAGATTGATGCGCGCGATGCCGCTGTTGTACACCTGGCGGAAGAATTTGCGCAGGTCGGTGCGACGCTTGTGCCACACCCACGCCTCGGGAAACAGGCGGCAGCGGCATCCGGCCTTGAAGATGCGTATGCTGAAATCGATGTCTTCGCCGAAACGCATGCGCGAAAAACCGCCGAGACGCAGGTAGACATCGCGCCGTATGCCCATGTTGAACGACCGGGGATAGAACTTGTCGAGCTTCTTCTTGCCCCCACGTATGCCGCCAGTAGTAAAAAAGCTGGTCATGGAGTAGCTTATGGCCTTCTGGGTGTCGGTGAACGACGGATGCGAACGATCGGGACCGCCAAAGGCATCGGCCGGTTCGCGCTCCAGTTCAGCACTGACGGCTGCGAGATAGCCCTCCGGCAGCACCACGTCGGAGTCGAGTATGAGCAGGTATTCGCCCTTAGCCCGCTCGGCACCGTAGTTGCGGCTCTGTCCCGGACCACTGTTCTCCTTGGCGTAATAGGCCACATTGAGTTTGTCGCAGTATTTTCCCACCACACTGCGGCAGTCCTTCTGCGACCCGTCTTCAACGATTATCACCTCAAAGTCCTTTTCCGTTTGCCGCATAAGGCTGTCGAGCAGTTCGTCAACCTCGTCGGGACGGTTGTACACAGGCACTATTATGGAGTATTTCATGGGCTTAAGCTTTCTGTTAATGGTTGCTTTAGGTCTATTGATGGTTGCTTTCGAGGGGACGTGACAGCTTCGCTTTCATGCACGACAGACGTTTTCTATGTCACCGTTCCCACCTTATTATATATGGAAAGACACATTATTATATATAAAGAAAGACGCATGACCCACAGTGCCGGGCATCCTCCGGAGCTGTGCGTCATGCGTCTTCACGGCATAGTCGCCACGGTTGCAGCGTCTATTTTTTATTCCTTCACGCGGCTCAGATAGCTGCCGTCGCGTGTGTCAACCTGTATGAGGTCGCCCTCATTGATGAACAACGGCACGCGTATCTCCACACCCGACTCAAGCGTTGCAGGCTTGGTGGCGTTGGTAGCGGTGTCGCCCTTGATACCAGGTTCGCTGTGGGTCACGCGCAGATTGGTCTTTACAGGCATCTCGGCATAGAGGATAGTACCGTCGGTAGTGTCGGTGACAACCTCCACGATGTCGCTTTCCTTCATGTATTCATGTCCAATCACGAGGTCGTTGGCGATTGGAATCTGCTCGTAAGTCTCCTGGTTCATGAAGATGCGGCCCGTAGGATCCTCGTAGAGATACTGGTAGGGACGGCGCTCGATGCGTACGTCTTCGAGTTTGAAGCCCACCTGGAATGTGCGGTCGAGCACACGTCCGTCGGTAACGTTCTTCAGCTTGGTGTTCATCACCGTGTTACCCTTGCCGGGCTTTCTGTGCTGGAAGTCGATGCAGACCCATATCTGGTTGTCCAGGCGGATGCATGTCCCCTTCTTGATGTCTTGTGAATTGATCATGTTGTTGTTATAATAATATGTATGTGTATGCGTTTTATCTGCATTTTTACGGGTGCAAAGGTACTTATTTTCTTGAAAAAAGAGTAAAATGAGGGCCTAAAAAACGCTTATTCCTTTGGAGTTACGAAAAAAATGCGTACTTTTGCAGCCCAAAGTATTGAAGAATAAACAATAAAATAGCAAAGAACGATGAAAAGAACATTCCAGCCCCACAACAGGAGAAGAGTGAACAAGCACGGCTTCCGCGAGAGAATGGCCACAAAAGACGGTCGTCGCGTGTTGGCATCACGTCGTGCAAAGGGTCGCAAGAAACTGACTGTTTCTGACGAACACCACGGAAAATAAGTTCCTCTTGTAGGGCTTCCGTAAAAGCAAAAGCATAGAAAAAGGGCAAGTCGCTGAGACTTGCCCTTTTTCTATGCCCTTTTTACAACATTAGCGTTGACGGTTTGATATCCGTTGGGCAATGTTTTATATGTCTGTTTGATGATATTTTGACTGTTCGTATAACGTCAGAACAGCCTAAAAATACCGTTGCAGGAATGTTTTCACGTGCTCAGTATACTCCTTAGGGTGATCTATGTACGACCGGGCGTGCTCCGAACCGGGAGCTATCCACAGCTCTTTCGGTTGCGGTTTGGCCTCATAGAGGGGACGAACCATCCATGTGGGCACAAAGGTGTCGGCACTTCCGTGGATGAAAAGCATGGGACGACGGCAGCGGGCCACCTGCTTCAGAGGCGACGCTTCGCCGAAACGCCATCCGTAGCGCACGCCGCACAGAGCCGAGGTGGTGTACATGAGGGGAAACGACGGCAGGGAAAACTGCGATTTGAGTTGTCCCGCAAACTCGTCCCAAACGCTTGTGTAGCCGCAATCTTCCACAAAACACTTCACATACTCAGGCAACTGTTCGCCCGAAAGACACATCGTTGTGGCGGCACCCATCGACACTCCGTGCACAACAACATTCACCGTGTCGTTCTGTCGGGCAAAAAGGTCGTGGGCAACGGCTGTCCAACGCTTCACGTCGAGCCTGTCTTTCCAACCCATCTGTATGGCTTCGCCGTCGCTAAGGCCGTGGGCGTTGAGGTCGGGCAGCAGGATGTTGAAGCCAAGGTCACGATGGTACATCCGTCCGAGATAGAGAAATTTCACCGAACAGTCCTTGTAGCCATGCACAATCACTGCGGTGCGCCCATGCGAACTGTCGCAGCGCAGATACATGGCGTGTGCCTTGCGTCCGTCGGTCATGGTGATAGTGGTGTCGCGCAGCAGATTGGCCGACCGCAGACTGTCCACCCACGGTTTCATGTCGGCCACACGACTGTAAAGCACCGCATAGGCACTGTCCACATCCTGACGATTGGGGTCGGGCGAAAGCGAGAAACCGAGCATGTAAAAACTGCCGCCAGCTACAACGGCCAGCACCGCCACGACAACAGCGGTAAGTGTGATTGCAATCTTTTTCTTCATACAACGTGTGTAAATGCGTGAAATAGCCTTGGCGAAGCAAGGCTTTGTTCAAACCGCCGATAACAAAAAAGCGAAGAGCGTAGAGTCATGTGACCCTTCTGCACTTCGCCTTGTTGTTTCTGCGGACATGAAATCCGCCTGTGCCGCGAGCGGGACTCGAACCCGCACAGCCATTACTGGCCAAGGGATTTTAAG
>CAVKVO010000187.1:0-4936 GCA_963659575.1 Prevotella sp. CAG:1031 | reverse complement strand
GCATGAAGTTTGATTTCGACCATCACAAACCCATGGAACTGCACTATCTCTACGAGAAACCAATAGAGGAAGCCCACCGCCACGGTTGCCAAATGCCGCTGATAGAAAAGCTCGCAGAAAAATTAGCAGGTATAAACAGTACTTTACAATAAGTAAGTAACGTCCAAAATCAGACTGCACACCATCAAACAACGGGTCAAAACGAGGAAAAAGGGAACAAAATATTAAAGGAAAGTCGCACAAATGCCCTATTTTTTGCTTCATACTTCGGCAAAAATACATTTTTGTTATAAAAAAATTAGGCAATATTAAAGGAAATATCTATCTTTGCGCACAAATGCATTGCGATAATTGTATTTATTTAATTAGTATAGGTATGAAAAAGCTATTTTTGGCACTGGCTTTCGCCGGTGTGTCTGTAGCTGGAATGGCACAGACTAACGAGACAGCAGACCCCACTGAGAAGTACAGTGTGGCCACAAATTCTTTCTGGAGCAACTGGTTTATTCAGGCTAACGTTGTCGGAACAGCATTCTACGGCAACCAGGAGACTGGATGGAGCCACGAAAAGAATCCGTTCAAGGACTATCGCGACAATCTCGGTTTCTCTGTAGCCGTTGGTAAGTGGTTTACTCCCGGCATCGGTCTCCGCACCAAGTTCAACGGTGTTTGGGGTCGCACAGTGCCCGCTGGAGAGGACTACAAGAACAAGTCTGACAATGCCAACAAGTACTGGACATTGAACGAGGAAGTTCTCTTCAACCTCAGCAATATGCTTTGCGGATACAATCCCAAGCGCGTTTGGAACTTCACTCCCTACATTGGTGGTGGTTTCGGCCGCAACATGAGCTACAACACGTATGCAATGGACCTGACTGTTGGTATCCTCAACACATTCCGCATCAGCAAGAGAGTTGCAATCAACCTTGACATCAACTGGTTGACTAGCGAAATGAACCTCGACGGTGTACAGGATGGTGCAACAGAAATTGCACACAACGTGTTCAAGGGACATGACAACCTCTTCAACGTTGAAGTTGGTTTGACCTACAACTTGGGCAAGGCTACATGGAGCAAGACTCCCGACGTAGAGGCTATCAAGGCTCTGTCACAGAGCCAGATTGACGCTCTCAACGCACAGGTTGCTGACGCACAGGCTGAGAACGCTAAGCTGAAGAAGATGCTCGCTGACAAGGACAACGCAGCTCCCGCAACAAAGACTGTTAAGGAAGTGGTTGCAGCTCCTACATCTGTATTCTTCAACATCGGCAAGTCTAAGATTGCTTCTCGCAAGGACCTGCAGAACGTTAAGGATCTCGTAAGCGTGGCTAAGGACAACAACTCTAAGATTGTCGTTACAGGTTATGCTGACAGCAAGACTGGTAGCGCATCGTTCAACCAGAAGCTCAGCCAGAAGCGTGCAGAGGCTGTTGCTAACGAGTTGGTTAAGATGGGCGTAAGCCGCGACAACATCGAGACTGTAGCAGCAGGTGGTGTGACAACACTCTCTCCTGTTTCCTACAACCGTCGTGCTACTGTCACCCTCAAATAATAAGGGCGACAGAAACGTCAAATAAAAAGAAACATCATGCGGTCGGCAGGACAATTCCTGTCGACCGTTTTTTTATGTCTATAATTTTGTGTCTATAATTTATAAGGCCGGCCTTATGGCGATATGGCTCGAAACAGCTTGGCCGTCTGCGCTTAGTAGGCGAAGCGTCCCCGCTTTGCCCTTAGCTAAAAATGGCGCAGTAGGAGGTACGCCGCCCTCGGCGTATCATTCGTGCTCATAGGCAAACCCTTTCGCTCTTGCGAGCGATGGGATCGGCGAGGGCGCCGACCCTCCTATGCTGTACCCTTCGCTAAAGGCTATTATCAAGTGTGCCTTAGAACCAATTAACAGGATTTGAGCCAAGGGTGCAGCGAGGACGCAGCACCTACTACTGGCTTCCTAATTTCTCATTTTCTAAAGTTCCTCATTTTGCAAATTGCCTCGCTAAAAAGACTTGTGTCATTCTTTTTTAGTATCTTTGCATAATTGCAGATTATGGCTGCACAGCAACAAACTTGCTCAAGTTATTTTTTGAACATTACTAAGCATACAAATAATTGCACCGCACAGCCTTTGCACAAAGAAGACATGAAAAAAGATCACCGGCAAACAACTCTTGAACTTGGAACGAAGCCTGTCGGACGACTATTGCTACAGTATTCACTGCCAGCCATAGTGGCCATGACGGCATCGTCGCTGTACAACATGGTTGACAGCATCTTTATCGGACAGGGAGTGGGGCCGATAGCCATTTCAGGACTGGCCCTGACATTCCCTTTCATGAACCTTTCCGCCGCATTCGGAGCCGCAGTGGGCGTGGGAGCGTCAACGTGCATTTCCGTAAAGCTCGGTCAGAAGGACTACGGAACGGCACAGCGCGTACTGGGCAACACCATTACGCTCAATATTATAATAGGTATAGCGTTTAGCATTGTGTCTCTTCTGTTGCTAAACCCAATCCTCTACTTCTTCGGCGCAAGCGAACAGACACTGCCCTACGCCCGCGACTACATGATTATCATACTGTTGGGCAACGTGTTCTCACACATGTACTTCGGTATGAACGCCGTGTTGCGTGCGGCAGGAAAGCCCCGGCAAGCCATGTACGCCACGATATTCACCGTGGTGCTCAACGCCGTGCTCGACCCGATATTCATCTATCCCATGGGAATGGGTATTCAGGGTGCTGCCTACGCCACCATAATATCGCAGACGGTAGCCCTGGTGTGGCAAATAAGGATATTCAGCAACAAAAACGAACTGCTGCATCTGCGCAAAGGCATCTATAAGCCCGACGGTCAGACGGTCAAGAACATCATTGCTATCGGTATGTCACCGTTTGCAATGAACGTTTGCGCCTGCATCGTGGTCATTTTCATCAACAGGGCGTTGCAAGAGTATGGCGGCGACCTCGCCGTGGGAGCCTACGGTATAGCCAACAAGATTGCGTTCATATTCATCATGATTGCCATGGGACTGAACCAGGGTTTGCAACCTATCGCCGGATTCAACTACGGTGCGCAGAAGACTGACAGGTTGAGACGTGTGGTGAAGATTGCCATGCTTGCCGCCTCAGTCATCACGACCTCCGGTTTTCTGATAGCCATGTTTTGGGCAGAGGAATGCTCACGCCTGTTCACCACCGACACTACCCTACTCGGTTTTTCGGCCAAGGGACTGCGCATAATGATGGCCGCATTCCCCATCGTGGGTTATCAGATGGTGGTGGCGAGTTTCTTCCAAAGCATCGGAAAGGCAGGAGTAAGCATCTTCCTATCGCTCTCACGCCAACTCATATTCCTGTTGCCGCTACTGATTGCGCTTCCTCCAAGACTCGGAGTGGACGGCGTGTGGTGGGCAATGCCTGCCGCCGACACCGTAGCCGCAGCCGTTACGGCAGTGATAATGTCGGCATATCTGAAGAAGTTGAAGCGCAACGGTGAGGCGCAACAGGCCGAAACGGTACAATAACCTTAATACTGAACACATGGACAAGAACATCATAATAAATGTGGGACGGCAGATTGGCAGTGGCGGAAGAGTGATTGCCAAACGACTTGCCGACGAGTTTGGAGGCAAATACTACGACAGGGAAATCCTGTTTATGGCTGCCAAGGAGAGCGGAATATGCGAAGAGTTCTTTGAACAGAACGACGAGCAGAAGGGATTCTTCCACTCTCTGTTTCACCTCCACACGCCCCACATGAGCGACAGTTGCTTCTACGGCACTGGTATGTCGCAGGAGGAACTGTTTAAGGTGCAGAGCGACGCCATAAGGGACGCTGCGGAAGAGGGTCCTTGCGTGTTTGTGGGTCGCTGCGCCGACTATGTATTGCGCGATTTCAGCCACGTGACCAACGTATTCATCACCGCCGACCTGGAGCAACGCGCCGCCGAGGTGATGAAGCGCATGGAGTGCAACGAGGAAACGGCCAAGAAAATGATTGCAAACCAGGAAAGCGAGAGGGCTAAATACTACAACTTCTACACAGGAAAGACCTGGGGACACAGTGCTTCTTACGACCTGTGCATCAATTCGTCGCTACTCGGAATAGAAGGTACGGCTGACTTCATTGCCGAGTTCGTGAGAAAGAGAGAGGGCATTTAGCCGTTTGGCGAAAGAAAATACATTTGGCGCAAGGATGAAAAAGATTGGCATTATCAGCGACACGCACGGATATTGGGACGACAAGTACCTGAAATACTTTGAACCGTGCGACGAGATATGGCACGCCGGGGACTTCGGTTCGACGGAAGTGGCTGAACGGCTCGCCGATTTCAGACCGCTGAAGGCTGTGTACGGCAACTGCGACGGTGGCGACCTGCGCCTGATGTTTCAGGAAACGCTGCGCTTCAAGTGCGAAGATGTGGAAGTGCTGATGAAACACATTGGCGGTTATCCCGGCAACTACGACAGTTCCATACGCGGACAGATATACGCTTCACCGCCACAACTGTTCATCAGCGGCCATTCGCACATACTGAAGGTGAAGTTCGACCGCACTCTCAATCTGCTGCACATCAATCCGGGTGCTGCTGGACTGCAGGGATGGCACAAGGAAAGGACGCTCGTGAGACTGACTATCGACGGAAGCAAGTTCACCGACTGCGAAGTAATCACCCTGGGACACAACGGACAATAGCGAAAAACGGCCATGAGCAACAACGCAAAGACAACAGAAAAGGTTGCGATAGTGATAATCTGCGCCGCGGGATGCCTCGCAATAGAAGCCGTAGCCTACGCCTTCGGATGGACAAAGACCTTGGGCGAAGCCGCTCTGAACTGGATTGCATACTCCGCAGTGACCTCGTTTATCGTGACAATGCTCACGAAAAAGAAACGGAACGGGACTGAATAGCGTATGATTAGAACCTGAATAGAAC
>CAVKVO010000186.1:0-4999 GCA_963659575.1 Prevotella sp. CAG:1031 | reverse complement strand
AAGGGCGAAAGACATTTTGAGCACGAATGATACGGCGGGGGCGCCGTACCTCCTACAGGCAACGTGCGCTAAGGGCAAAGCGAGGACGCTTCGCCCACTAAGCTGCGCCAATCTTTTTTTGTCAAGAATTTGAGAATTAGAGAATTTCTCGCGCTGCTTTCTTTGAATTATCTTCTAACAAAGAGAATTACAGGAAGGCTTGACGCTGTCAAGCTGCTGCGCAGTTGGAAGCCTGTAGTAGGCGAAGCGTCCTCGCTTTGCCCTTAGCGCAGTTGGAAGGCGTAGGAGGTACGGCGCCCCCGCCGTATCCCAGTCGCTCGAAGAGCGAAAGAAGATCAAAACAATATATGTTGTTATTCACACGAATGATACGGCGGGGGCGCCGTACCTCCTACAGGCAACGTGAGCTAAGGGCAAAGCGAGGACGCTTCGCCCACTAAGCTGCGCTTGACTTATGCATACGAGTGCATACCTCCGAGGAAATAATTTACTCCGAAATAGGTCATGAGGATGGTGAGAAACGCCAGCGTCATGAATATGTGATAGGCAATGGGGCGTCGCATGGAGGGTAGGGTAGCGGTGTGTGCCGCTATGGCATATACCATGAACGTGATCAACGCCCACACTTCCTTGGGATCCCATCCCCAGTATTTTCCCCACGAAACGTTGGCCCAGATGGCTCCGATGAATATGCCGAAGCCGAGAGCGGTGAGGGCAGGGTAGAGGAACAGGCGAGAGAGCACGGCAAGGGCTTCGGTCTGCTCCTGCAAGCGACTGCTGCTTTGGCGTTGTCTGCCGAGCGCATGAAGCAACAGGGCTGTGACTCCGCAGATGAATGTGAGCGAGAGTAGGGCGAAAGCCAGCATGATGATGGACACGTGGACACTAAGTAGTGGTGAGTTGAGCACTGGCATGACGTGGCTGATGTTGGGATCCATCTGTCCTATGTGGGACACGAGCAGGAAGAAGCCCGACATGATGAGTCCCAAGGGCAGGGCTATGCGGAACCGGAAGCTCACAGCCAGTGACAGCAACATGACAAGCCACGCCACAAAGAGCATTGTTTCGTAGCCGTTTGCCATCGGTATCTTGCCGGAAATGACCCAGCGCAGTGCGAGGCAGAGCGTTAGTGCGAGCCATGACAGAGCGGTGAGTATGCGCAGAGCATTGTCTGTGGCTTTCCTGTGGCTCAATAGTGCGCCGAATATGCCGCCTTTAGACTTCGATTGTCCCTCGTTTAGCGTGAGTCGAACGATGGTGAGCAGCAGCGAAAGCAGTCCGAAGGTGAGGTTGAGCATGAAGAGTATGGTGGCAAACGGCACCTTATTATATATCGCCTCGGCAGTGGTCTGTTGCGGAGAGGGCAGTGAGTTGCCGCCGTTGACCTGTTGGAAACGGGCAATCTTGTCTATCACCTCACTGGCCTTGGCATTGTCGTTTGCGTAGAGATATTCCTGAAGTAGCGCAAAGAGGTTTTGGATGAACAGTTGTGTGTCGCGGTCGATGGTCGATGGCAGTTTGTCCGTAGGCGCATACCACGTCGTGATGCCCCCTTTGGTTGTGTGAGGAAACATCTTGAGCAGGTTGCCGTGGCAGAGTTCCATGACGAGCATGAGACGGTCGTCCACATCGGCCGCCTGTTTGTGGAATTTATCCTGCTGACCCTGGTAGTATTCCTGCACATAGGGACCGAGTATGTAGCCGCCCATGGTGGGATTGAAGAACGTTTTCACCTGACAGTAGTCCGGCAGTTGCAGCGTTGATTTCAGTTCGCCGCCTTTCACCTTCACCAAAGGTTCGCCGCTCCACTCCTCATTCCAGAAGATAAATCCGGCAAGCACCTGTTCGGCGGTGTAATCCTTGTAGGATGCTTTGCCGTAGAGTTTCTTTGTGAAGTCTATGGCAAAGGTCTGGAGCGGACAGATGCGGTCGTTGTAGAGTATATTGAGTGTGCCGAACTTTTCCGCCGTTTCCTTCGACATCGTGTTGAGCGCATTGGCATTAGCAAAGCCCAGCGACAGTATCGCCATGAGCACTCCGCGCTTCAGCAACGGACTGCGCAGCAGTTGGCGGAACGCTCCCTTGGGGTCGAAAAGCATCCACAGGAGCGACACGAACAGCAGGGCATAACCGGTGTAGGTGACGGTTATGCCCCACGGGTCGTCGTTCATCGACAGAATACTGCCGCGCCTGTCTTCGTCGTACGATGCCTGGTAGAGTCTGATGCCGCCGTACGAATAGATGTTGTTCATCGACACCATGGCTGGAGTCTCCTTTCCGTCATGGCCAACGATGGTGAATCGGGTTTCATAGTCGGCCACCGCCGTAGTTCCCTCATGGTATTTTATGTTGAAATTGTCCATCCTGATGCTGAAAGGCAACTGCCGCTCCTCCACATCCTCACCGTTGGCGGCGAGAAACTGGTATTTGTCGGTGACTTCGTCCATGCGCAGGTGTATCATGCCTTGTCGTGAAAAGACGTGGGTGAGCAACGCTCCTGCCAGTATCACGATGAACGACAGGTGGAGAGTGACGGTGGAAAACTTGCGCACACGCCGACGGACGAAATAAACCACAGCCGCGGCGGCGAGCAAAGCCCAGAGCAAGGTGAACCACCATGCACCGTAGATATGGGCAGCGGTGTAGTCCGTGCCCTTGTACTTCTCTATTATCGTGGCCGCACCCATACTCACTACTGTCAGAATGTACAGGGCGAAAAGTATCTTCTTTATCATTGCTTTATTGTGAAAGAGCCATATCGAAGCTCAAAACCGAGTTGCGATATGGCTCTTTGTGGTGTGTTGTAAGGGCGTTCAAACGGTGTTCTATTGACATTCAAACGGTGTTCTATCGTTGTTCAAATGGTATATCGTCATCATTCGATGTCAGATTGCACATCCGCAGAACTCCCTCTTTTTGTTTTTAGATAGACCTTATGAACTTCACCACTGCGTCGCGGTCAGCTTTCTTCAGGTTGTAGAACTTCAGAGCCGAGTTGTAAGCCTGCGACTCCTTGCTGTAAGCGTGCCACATGATGGCTTCCACCTCGTTGCGGGCGCGGGCATCGTGCAGACGATCCTCCTTGCCGCATACCTTAGACGACAGTCCGCGTCCCCACAGAGGAGTGGTGCGGCACCATGAACCGTGGATGTCCTGCTCCATGCACAGCTTGTGCTGCAACAGGTCGGAGTAGGGATAAATCTTCTGGTTTGCGTATTGCGGAAGGTTTCTTCCCTCAAGTATCTTGGAGCGACCGTAGTTGTCAGGACCGGTAGTCCACGACGGTTTGTGGCAGTTGGTGCAACCTATCTGGGTGAACAGAGTCTTGCCTCGCTGCACAATGGTGTCGTTGAGGTTGCGTGCTCGCGGCACGGCGATGCCACGGTGCCATGTCATAAAGGCATGATACTGGTTGTCGGTCATCTCCGGCGTGAAGGTGTAGTAGGGGTTGTCATAGAGATTGATGTCGTCGTCGGGCGAAAGCAGATAGGTGAGCGCAGCCTTGATGCCCTCAAACGTGCCGTCGAAGTAGTACGGATGGAGCGGTGATTTCTCGTTCTTTCCCTCTGCCATGATGCGGTTGATGATGGTTGTGTCCTCCGACATGGCCTTTGCCCACGCCTTGGTGGTGCAGATGTGCTTTATGTCAGAACGCAATACGTTGAGTTCGTCCCAGAGAGCTACATCGTTTTGCAGGCATCCCTCAAGCAAATCGTAGTTGAAACGCTTCACAAACTTGTTGCCAAAGGCATCCTCAGCATAGGCATTGTCGGTGAACTGCTTGGCATTGTTGTCCCAGAACTCCGGGTTCAGCTCCACGTGTTCGCTCTCTGCCTTGTACTGAGCCTCCAAGTCCTCGTTGCTTACAGCGTCGATGAGGCCAAGTCCCTGGAAGTTGCACGACACGATGAGGCGCACATCGTAGCTTCCTTCGGCAGGACGCGGATCGGCGTTGAAGGCCGTGACGGGTACGGTAGCCGTGGGATAGCGCAGGTTGAACGTCTCGCCGTTGTCGGGAAACTGCATCTTCAGTCCGCTCTTCATCTCCGTTACGTCGTGCCATTCAATCTTCACCTGCGTCGGGTCGAGCTGCGGCTTGAACGGTTCCATGGCCATGGTCATGGGCTCTTCATCTCCGTCACGTCGTGCCATTCAATCTTCACCTGTGTTGGGTCGAGCTGCGGCTTGAACGGTTCCATGGCCATGGTCATGGTGAATGTGGTGAGCTGCTCTACGAGAGGGCCGTCGTTGCTGCCCGGAGCGTCGGGAGTATACACCGAAACGATGTATCCGTTGCCCTTCTTTGGCAGGAAGTCGTTGCGACTGTGGCCGTGAGAATAGCCGCCGGCGTGGCAGTCGGAGCACGATTGGCGCGAAGCCACGGGTCCCCAACCGTTGTAGGGCTTGGTGCTGATGGTGTAGGGATTGCTCGCCATGAGGTCGCCCTGCTGGAAGAGGTCGTTGAATCCCTGTTCCTCCACAGCCGGAGTGTTGTCCTCATAGCAGTTGGATGCCGTGTTGGTAGTGGTTCCGAGTTCGCCGCCGGGATACCATTCCTCTGCGCTGAAGTTACCAATGGCCTGACCCACATAGGCTCCGTCGCTTTGTTCGGGAGTGGGAGTGGGCTTCGGAGTGGTACTGTCGTTGTTGTCGTCGGAACATCCGAGCATGAGCAAAGCTCCGGATAAGAGCAGTGCTGAGCTTGTGATGAAGTGTCTCATAATAACTTTAATGGTTGTTGAAATTAGTATTGTTCAGTTTTTCGTCGTGCCCTACATGTAGAGCACTATAACTCGCGGTACGGATGACCATACCGCGAGTTATGCAGTTGCTATACCTTATATTATATAGAGCGCAGGAACTTGACCACAGCGTCACGGTCAGCCTTCTTCAGGTTGTAGAACTTCAGGGCTGATTCGTAAGCGTGTGACTTCTTTGAGTAGGCGTGCCACATGATGGCCTCCACCTCGTTGCGTGCGCGGCAGTCGTGCAGACGGTC
>CAVKVO010000185.1:0-5001 GCA_963659575.1 Prevotella sp. CAG:1031 | reverse complement strand
TGACCTTCCACTTCACCGCCGTGAGCAACGGCACCACCACGATGGACAAGGACTACGAGTTTAACGCCGCCAAGCAGAACGACATCCTCGTGACATACAACGGCTCTGCGGTGGCAGACATCGTGAACACGTTCCAGATGGGAGCCATGCCGTTTCAGATTGTTTCCAAATTCACTAACCCTACAGCGGGCATTTCTACCATCAACGCCACTGAGACTGCAAAGAGTGGCAAGGCATACAACCTCAGCGGTCAGCAGGTGGGCAGCGGATACAAGGGCGTGGTAATAATCAACGGCAAGAAGTTCTTGCAGAAATAACGCCGATGTTCCATATAAAAGAATGTCTAATGAATGCCGTTGCAGGTGTGAGCATGATTATGCTTACCGCCTGCAACGGTATTTTTGATGGTATATACGACCAACCGCCAGCAACTATTGTTCCGGCAGAAGGACAGTTGGTGGTAGACGCATCCAGTTGGACCGACTGGTACTACATAGACCTCAACCACCTGCATCAGCTTGCGGAAGCCGGCGACACCGCCACTCTGCAGAAGGCGCAGACGGAGTTTGCCGCCTATCCGATACCTATGGAAGCCACCGGCGACAAGGACGAGACGGAGGAAGGCCACAACGCTGCCACACAGGAGCAGAAGGCGGGACAATACATGTACTGGTTTGACGTGTTCGGACAGGGCATCAAGAACAACAAGTTCACCTATTACACTCCCACCGCAGCGCAGACAGAGCCAGAGAGTTGGACCATTGCCGTGCACCGCAACAACGTGCGCACCAACGGCGGAGCCGCACTGCAAACCCAATACACCTCGATGGACCAGTTGCCAGAGACGAGCAGCGAGTTTCGCGACAAGGCGTTCACCGAAGACGAATGGAGCGAAAACGAGGTGTGGGACAGTCAGGAGCGGATGTTGCAAAGCTACGTGCCGTCGCAGGGCATAGCCGTCAACAAGACGCTGTCCTCATGGCTCACACTGGAGATACCGCCCATGCCGCCTTCGTTCTCCCACAACAACCACGTGTTCATACTCCGCCTGAAAGACGGAACATACGCCGCACTGCAACTCGCCAACTATCTTTCGCCCAGCGGTACGGCATGCCACCTCACCATCAACTATAAGTATCCATACTAAGCAATGCACCATGAAGCTTTCCATATTCTCCCTACTACTGGCGCTTCCGCAAATCGTCATGGCACAAGCCAAGGACAACATCAACACCGACTCCATCAGCAGACAGTTTGACCTGGACGCAGTGGTGGTGACAGGCACACGCACTCCCAAGTTTCTGAAGGATTCGCCCATACAGACGCGCGTCATCACGTCGAAGGACATAGCCCGGCTCGACGCCACCAACATCCAGGACTTGTTGCAACAGGAACTGCCGGGCGTGGAGTTCTCCTATGCCATGAACCAACAGACTCACCTCAACTTCTCGGGCTTCGGCGGACAGGGTGTGCTCTTCCTCGTTGACGGCGAACGTCTTGCCGGGGAAACCATGGACGATGTGGACTTTACACGGCTCACAATGGACAACGTGGAGCGCATAGAGATAGTGAAGGGTGCGGCATCGGCTCTCTATGGCAGCAACGCCACGGGCGGTGTAATCAACATTATCACCAAGCGAAACCGCCGGCCGTGGACTCTCAACGTCAACGCTCGCTATGCCAAGCACAACGAACAGCGCTACGGCCTCTCCTTCGGACTGAACAGCAAGCACTGGAACAATATGCTCACGGGCAACCACAACCGCATGGACAACTACAATGTGCACAGTGGCAGCGACCCAGTGACGCGTGTGATAGCTACGGTGTATGGCGACAAGACGCTGAACCTAAAGGACCAGTTGACGTGGAAGCCCACAAGCAACTTCAGCATGACCGGGCGTGCCGGATACTTCTTCCGCGAAACGGTGCGCAGTGCCGACCAGCCCGAACGCTACCGCGACTTCTCGGGCGGACTGAAGATGAACTGGGACATCACCTCTGACGACGCTCTGCAACTGAACTATGCCTTCGACCAGTATGACAAGTCGGACTATCAGCGCATCACACGGCTGGACATCCGCGACTACAGCAACGTGCAAAACACCTTCCGACTGCTCTACAACCACACCTTCGGCCGTGGCGATGTGCTCACCTTCGGCTCCGACTTCATGCACGACTATCTCTACAACACCAACCTCGACGGCAACACGCGCAAACAGGACAGTTTCGATGCCTTTGCACAGTACGACTGGCGCATCTCTGACCTTTGGGAAATGGTGGGCGCACTGCGCTATGACCACTTCTCCGACGGCAACATCTCGCGCGTTACGCCCAAGCTCAACGTTTGCTACAAACCTCTGCG
The DNA here is from genome assembly GCA_963659575.1 of Prevotella sp. CAG:1031. Classification (GTDB taxonomy): domain Bacteria; phylum Bacteroidota; class Bacteroidia; order Bacteroidales; family Bacteroidaceae; genus Prevotella. The sequence goes on along the minus strand of CAVKVO010000185.1, from coordinate 2,639 downwards.
CAACCTTACCCTTAGGGCTGGCTACGGCATGGGCTTCCGTGCGCCGTCGCTAAAGGAGAAATACTACAACTTCGACATGTCGGGTATATGGATTGTTGAGGGCAATCCCGACCTGAAGTCTGAGACAAGCCACAACTTCAACGTGTCGGCGGAATACACCAAGGGGCACTACAACTTCACCGCCTCTGTATACTACAATAAGGTGAAGAACAAACTGTCCACATCGGCACCTTACTATAAGTCGCAATCTGACAATCTGCCCTATCTGCAATACACCAACCTGGACGACTACAGCGTGTGCGGCGGCGAGATAGGGGCGCAGGCTCGGTGGAACAACGGCTTCTCCGCACGCCTCACCTATGCCTACACCAAAGAGCAACTGGCCAAGGACAAGCGGGGCAACACCATCAACAACCAGTATATCCCGGCACGTGAGCACGCCATCAACGCCCGTGTGGACTATGACCACCAGTTCACCAAGCACTACGGACTGAACATCGGCCTCAACGGTCGCTTCCTTTCGGGTGTGGACAATGTGGAATACAAGAGCTATTACGACATAAGCCAAGGCACGCTTACCGTGAGCTATCCTGCCTATACCCTATGGAAACTCTCGCTCGTGCAGCGTTTCGGAAAGGCCGTCAAACTGACTACCGCCATCGACAACCTCTTTGGCTACAAACCGAAGTATTACTATCTGAACAGTCCAATCACCGACGGCATAAACTTCCAAGTGGGTTTGTCGATAGATGTAGACCAGCTATTCTGAAACGTTTAACACTGCGCCTTATTACATACCCGTGAAAGAAATATGCAACTTAAAGGTTGCACGTTTCAAATCATTTTTCTACATTTGTCCAAAATTCAAGACAACGTTATGGATTTTGTACGTGCCATACCTGGCTATAACCACCTTTGGGCAGTAAAAGAAGAAGGAAAGGAGACGGATGAACTGTCTATGCTTTTCCGTCAATGGAGTAACTTCAACTACCTGCTAGATTTCTTCTTTGCCAACATAGAAGACCTAAAAGGTTTCTTCAAGATAGAAAAGGTTAGTGATGCCATAAAGGATACGATGGAAGATGCAGAAGAGTTGGAACGCCTCATCTTGGACTTTCCTTACACCGAACAACTGGACGGACTGTTCCATCCACTCAGCATTGGTGACAACCGGGCACACGAGCTGACCCGTGAAAAAGCACGGAATTGGGAACGGGAACGGCATCCGAGTTGGCTTCGCATCTATGCCATTCGCATTGAACCGAACGTGTACATTGTCACTGGAGGTGCCATAAAGCTGACTGCAACCATGCAGGAGCGTGAGCATACACAAAAGGAACTCGACAAGATGAACGCTTGCCGCGATTTCTTAAAGAGGAATGGAGTATTTGACCAAGACAGTTTTATCGATTATTTTGAGGAGGGCTGATTTATGAGAAAGAAGACTTTGGATTTTTTGGAGGCTCACAAGAGTGACCGTCCTTCTACATTCACGGAAGACGCCAAGTGGCGACAGGAAAATGAGGTGTGGCTCAGATGGTCACGCAGAATAGCATTGTCCATTGTAGACTATATGCAAGAGAACAACCTGACTCGTTCTGACATTGCAAACAAACTTGGAGTGACGCCGCAATATGTCAGCAAGATTCTTTCCGGCAACACTAACTTTTCATTCAAAAGCGTTGCCGAGATTGAATCTAAACTTGGCATATCATGCATGGAAACCGCTATGTCTTTGTGACGGTAAGACAATACCACACTTACTACAAAACGATTGGGAATGGGTAGACTGCTAAAAGTCTACTCCTTCCAACGCCAGCAGCATACGTTTGGCGGCAAGTCCGCCGGCATATCCCGTGAGCAGACCGCTGCCGCCAATCACCCTGTGGCAGGGAACGAGGATGGAAAGGGCGTTGGAACCAACCGCGTTGGCAACGGCACGCACTGACTTCGGCGAACCTATGCGCCGGGCTACGTCTCCATAGGAAACCGACTTGCCGAAAGGTATAGCGAGCAGTTGGCTCCACACCTTGCGCTGAAAGTCGGTGCCTACGGGCAACAACGGCACATCGAAGGCAGTGCGTTTGCCATTGAAATACTCGTCGAGCTGAACCTTTGTGCGCTCTATCACAACGGATGTTCCTTCTTTCAGTTCTGCTTTCAGCATACGTTTTAGTCTACAGTCCACACTGTCGCTATGCTTGGCAACCAGCCAATCACACATACAGAGTTTGTCTCCAAATGATCCAAGCAGCAATGTGCCGCATGGACTGTCGTAACTGCTTGTGATGATAATGTTTCCTCTTTGCACCTTTTCCATCTGTTGTGTTGTCTTATCAACGCCGAGACAAACGCCTTTCTTGCACAATAGAAGACTGTCGGCAACGCAAAATTAAGCATAAAAACAACCACTCGGTCTAAAGAGGTCGAAAAACTGTAAGCAAAACCAAGATATTTGCTTACAACAAATCCAGTACATGTAAACATAAAGTCGGACTGTAAGCAAAACTCATTGCAGTGGTTTCAATCCGTAAGTGGCCCAGTTACGCATCATAAGTGGGCCACTTACGACCCGTAACTGGGCCACTTACGGGTGCTAATTGGCACAGTTGTTTTTCGCAAGTGACATGGTTGCTATT
>CAVKVO010000184.1:0-5022 GCA_963659575.1 Prevotella sp. CAG:1031 | reverse complement strand
CCGTCGCTTCGCTCCTCTGCCCTGGGCTATGTGTAGTTGCCCTTTCAGGGCGCAGGAGTAGCTGAGCAGTTATGCTTTCCCTAATTCTCTCCGCCATATCTGCCTCCTCTCCTCCACCTCTTTATATTATTAATGTGGACTACTGCCTCCAAAAGGGTGCAAGTTTCGCCAATTCTTGCTAACTTTGCATACAACTAACAAAGTCATGAAAATAATAAGGTGGGGATTCATAGGGTGCGGAGAAGTCACCGAGAAAAAGAGCGGCCCGGCTTTCGCCGAGGTGGAAGGCTCTGTGGTTGAGGCCGTGATGAGCCGCAACGAGGCCAAGGCGCGCAGTTACGCCGAGCGCCACGGCATTGCCAAGTGGTATACCGACCCGCAGGAACTGATAGACGACCCCGACGTGAATGCCATATACATCGCCACGCCGCCGTCGAGCCACGCCACGTTTGCCATAATGGCGATGAAGGCCGGCAAACCCGTGTATGTGGAAAAACCGCTGGCGGCGTCGTATGAGGACTGCACGAGGGTGAACCGCGTGAGCGAGGCCACCAAGGTGCCGTGCTTCGTGGCCTACTACCGCCGCTATCTGCCGTACTTCCAGAAGGTGAAGGACATCATCGACAGAGGCACCATCGGCAAGGTGATCAACGTGCAGGTGCGCTTTGCCGTGCCGCCGCGCGACCTTGACTATCAGCGCGCCAACCTGCCGTGGCGCCTGCAGCCGGACATTGCCGGTGGCGGATATTTCTACGACCTTGCGCCCCATCAGCTCGACCTGTTGCAGCATTTCTTCGGCGTGATTGTGGAGGCCAACGGCATCTGCGCCAACCGCGGCGGACTGTATGGCGCGGAGGACACGGTGAGTGCGTGCTTCCGCTTCGACAACGGACTGCCCGGCAGTGGCTCCTGGTGCTTCGTGGCCTACGAGTCGGCGCGCGAAGACCGCATAGAGGTAATCGGCGACCGCGGTCAGGTGAGTTTCTCTGTGTTCAACTACGACCCCATAAAGCTCAACACCGGCGGCGGCACGCAACTCATTGAGGTGCCCAATCCGCCCTATGTGCAGTTTCCGCTCATAAAGAATGTGGTGGAGCACTTGCAGGGACTGGGCGTGTGCACGTGTACGAGCGTTTCGGCCACGCCCGTAAACTGGGCTATGGATCAGATACTGGGCAAATCCTGACGCATGAAGCAGCGCATCCTCCACGTGATACTCACGCTCATGGCTCTGTCCGTGGCCGCGTCTGCCGTGGCGCAGACCGACGGCGACGACGATGCTTTCGACGTGCTGCGCAAAACGGTGAGGGGATTCTCCGCAATTGACACCAACTATATCGAACCGCAACACTACAACTTCACGGTGATGGGGCAGACCACGTTCAACTACGACATGTTTCGCCTGTCGAGCAAATCGGGTCAGAGCGTCACGTTCGCGCCCGACATAATAATGAAGGTGGGGCCGTATGTGGGTTGGCGATGGTTTTTTCTCGGCTACACGTTCGACCTGAAAAACCTCTCGTTCAGCTCCGACGGCAAGAAACAGGAGATTGATTTCAGTGTCTACAGTTCGCAGATAGGCGTGGACTTGTTCTACCGCCGCACCGGAAGCGACTACAAGATACGCAGTGTGCACATGGGCGACGGCGCCGAGACAGCCGCTCTGGAGGGCAAACCCTTTGACGGAGTGAACATCGGCATCACTGGCGTCAACCTCTACTACATCTTCAACCACAAGCGGTTTTCCTATCCTGCCGCCTTTTCGCAGAGCACGAGGCAAAAAATCAGCTGCGGTTCGTGGATGGCCGGCATAGGATACACGCGCAACAGCATCAGTCTTGACTACGACAAACTGAAGGCTGTGGTGGCCGAAAACTGTCCCACGACTACGGCGGTGCCCGACAGCGGATTTGCGTTCAGCGAGGTGGCGTTTCACAACTTCAACATCTCTGGCGGCTATGCCTACAACTGGGTGTTCGCCAAAAACTGGCTGGCTTGCGCAAGTGGTTCGCTGGCCGTGGCCTACAAGAACTCCCGCGGTAAGGCTGAGGGCGACGCGTCGTACGGATTCAACCTGAAAAACGTCAACCTCGACGGCATCGGACGCTTCGCAGTGGTGTACAACAACAACAAATGGTATGCTGGCTGGAGCGCAATACTCCACACCAACAACTACCGCAAGGACCGTTTCGCCACCAACAATGTTTTCGGCAGCGTGAACGTATACGTGGGTTGCAACTTCGGACTTATGTCCAAATACAGAAAAAAGAAATGAGAACAGTTATCGCAGTATTGGCCTTGCTCATGCTCGCAGGGCCTAAAGCCAACGCCCAGAAGTGGCAGGGCAGCAGAGAGGACAGTGTATTTGTGGCCCAGACGCTCGCTGAGGCTGGCCGCGAAAAGAGCATCGGCAGCGTGTCGTTGTACTTCGCGCGCAAGTTTCTTGACCGTCCGTACGTGGAGCACACCCTGGAGGTGGGCAACGACCATACGGTTGTGGTAAACACGAGGCAGCTCGACTGTACCACGCTGGTGGAAAACGTGGTGGCTCTGACGCTGTGCTACGAGGAGAGGAAGCTGACTTTTGCTGACTTTGTAGCCAAGTTGGAGCAGATGAGATACCGCAACGGCGTGATGAACGGCTATGTCAGTCGCCTTCACTACTACACCGACTGGATTGAAAACAACACCCGAAAGGGACTGGTGAGCGAGGTTCAGGGCGGCAATCCGCCGTTCTCAGCAGTGCAGACGGTGAAGGTGAATTATATGAGCACCCATCCCGACTCTTATAAGGAATTGCGTGAGCACCCGGAATACGTCTCTGCGATAAGTGAAGCGGAGCGCGCCATCACTGGCAAGACATTCCGCTACATACCCAAAAGCGGTGTGAAGGACACCGAGGCTATGCGCCAGGCTGTGCACGACGGCGACATTATCGCCATCACTTGCAACAAGCCCGGACTGGACATCTCCCACCTAGGCTTCGCCGTATGGAGCACCGACGGCCTCCATCTGCTCAACGCCTCAATGATACACGGCAAAGTCATTGACGAACCCATGACGCTCCGCAAGTATCTCATGCGCCACAAAAGCGACACAGGCATAAGGATAGTGAGGATAAAGCCTGCGGAATAAGGCGCACTTAAACCTGCGAATTGGGGAGCCTGTAGTAGGTGCTGCGTCCTCGCTTTGCCCTATCTAAAAGGGATCATGTAGGAGGTACGGCGCCCCCGCCGTATCATTCGTGCTTTATTGGAGCACAAAAGGGAAGCCTGTAGTAGGCGAAGCGTCCTCGCTTTGCCCCAGCGAAAAAGTCACAAAACCAAAATAAACTATAAAAACAAGAAAGGACGAACTTATGGAACTACCTGATTTTATGAATTACGCCGGCAAGTTTTCCGCCGCGGAGTTTACAGAGAAGATTTCCAAGATAGCCAAACGTGCCGGCGCAAAGCTGGTTTACGCTGCGCTGATACTCTATTACACGTTGCAGAGCGACAAGGTTTCAAAGACCGACAAGGCCATTATCATCGGCGCACTGGGCTATATGATAAGCCCAATCGACGTGATTCCCGACGCAATTCCCATCGCCGGACTCACCGACGACCTCGCTGTGCTCATCTTTGTGCTGCGCAAAGTGTGGGTAAACGTTGAGCCTGACGTGCAAGTCAAGGTTAAGGAGCGCATGAAGAAGTGGTTCGACGACGACGAAATGACCGAAATCGACGAACTGTTCACCGTGGATAAAGTAGGTAAGGAATAAGAATAAGGTAGCGAAGCAACCGAAAGCGAAGCCGAAACCTACTGAATATAAAACAGAAAAGGACTGAACCGGTGTGGTTCAGTCCTTATTTTCTTGGGCGCTGTTGCGCTGTCTAATCTCCCTGACACGTTGTTTGTGGGCTTCAGCTCTGGCCTTTGCCTTTGCTGCGGCCTCGCTTTGCTCCGCCTCTTCGGGCGGTATGCGCATGGTTTCAGCCTTGTTTATCAAGTCTTTCACAACCTCTCCGCCCACGATAAGGCCTGCTGCGGCTGGCACAAAGGCGTTGCTTGCAGGTATGTTGCGGCGGTCTGTACACTTGCGCATGTCCTTGTTGGGACAGATACAGTGGAACCTGCAACTGATGGATGCGTCATCAAACGGGCGCAGAGGTGCCTCTTCGCTGTAAACAACCTTTAGTTTCCTAATGCCAAGTTCCTTCATTTTCTTCCTCATCACCTTGGCCAACGGATCCATCTTGGTCTTTGATATGTCGCAAACCCTGAACGCAGTTGCGTCAAGCTTGTTTGCGGCTCCCATACAGCTAATGATTGGTATGCCCAAATGGTGGCACCGCTTGGCCAACTCCACCTTTGCCGACACGGTATCGATGCAGTCAACCACATAATCATACACAGACAAGTCTATCTCGTCGGCATTTGACGGCAGGTAGAACATCCGGTATTTGTTGACAATGCACCGCGGATTTATCTCATGTATGCGCTTTTCCGCCACGTCAACCTTGTGTTGGCCCACGGTAGTGGTCAAAGCAAATATCTGACGGTTCACGTTGGTGAGACAAACGCGGTCGTCGTCGAACAAATCAAGTTCACCTACGCCGCTGCGGACAAGCACTTCCACTGCGTAGCCGCCCACGCCGCCCACGCCAAATACCGCGACGCGGCTTCCCTCCAGCGTGTCCATCGCCGGTTTGCCAAAGAGTAATTGTGTTCTGGAGAATTGGTTTTGCATCGTTTGTGTAGTGTATGAGAGGATTATGTGTAGTGTTTAATGGAATTGTGTAGTGTGTTTAAGTGGTTCGTATTATGTATATGATAGGATTGTGTGGTGTGTTCAATATGCTTGTGCAGCATTTGGATGGGCTTAAAAGAATGTTCTTTCTCTCTGTTAGCGTCCCAACGTGAGAACTTTCAGTCTCCTCTATTAAATCAAAAAAGAGCCTCAGACATTCATCTGAAGCTCTTCCTTGTAGTGGATAGGGGAATCGAACCCCTATGCCAAGATTGAGAATCTTGTATCCT
>CAVKVO010000183.1:0-5059 GCA_963659575.1 Prevotella sp. CAG:1031 | reverse complement strand
CTCTACGAGCGATGGGATCGCCGAGGGCGGCGACCCTCCTAAGTTTGCCAATGAGTCAAGGGCAAAGCGAGGACGCTTCGCCTACTACCATGTGCCTTTGTGGTCGAGTGCGCAGCGGTTTTTATTGTTTTTGTTTTTAGATATCCCCGAGGTGTAGAGGTAAACCCGAAACTTGAGTATATATCCTTTTTGAATATTGTGTCAGTCATATAAAACCCACAGAAAACCAAGGATTTGCGTCGTTGTAACATTATCTTAACAGTCTTTGCGGCACTCTTAACATGGGCGAAACGGTCTTGAAAAGTCGCGCATCTAATTTTGCTGCCGAAAACGAAAGACATGTTAATGAAGGATTACAAAAGAATGTTTGCAGCGATTGTGCTGCTCTTTATCGCCACGGCGGTTGCGTTTTGCGCCGACATTCGTGGACGTGTGGTGGACAAAACCACCAACGAAGCCCTCATCGGAGCCACGGTCCAGTTGGCTGACGGTCGCGGTGTTGCGACCGACATGGACGGAAACTTCGTGATAAACGGACTGGACAGGAAAAAGAAATATAGACTTACGGTCAAGTATGTGTCGTACAAAACTGTTGAAACCAATGGCGTTCAGCCCCAGAGCCAGTCGTCGCGCGACACACTTGTCATCGCCATGGAACCCGACGAGCAGAAGCTTGGCGAGGTGACAGTGACCGGAATGGTGCACCGCACCACCGAGGCCGCCATGATAATGCAGGCCAAGAAGAGCGAAATGATTGTGAGCAACATATCCGCACAGGAGATTAAGCGTACACAGGACAACAACGCCAGCGAGGTGATACGCCGTGTGCCTGGCGTGAGTCTCATCGACGACAAGTTTGTCATGGTGCGCGGTTTGTCGCAACGTTATAATAATGTGTGGATAAACGGCGGTGCAGTGCCCAGCAGTGAGGCCGACTCCCGCGCATTCTCGTTTGACATTATCCCCAGCGGACAGATAGACAACCTCATCATTGTCAAGTCGCCGGCTCCGGAATATCCTGCCGACTTCAGTGGAGGTTTCATACAAATCAACACCAAGGACATTCCCTCAGAGAATCACTTCTCCGTGAGCGTAGGCGGCAACTGGAACGACGCCACATCGTTCTCCAATTTCCTCTACGCAAAGGGCAGCGGCACCGACTTCCTCGGTTTCGACAACGGCCTGCGCAGTCTTAACGGCGGCATAAACGGTTCTCTGCGCTCGCTGTCGGCCAACAAGAGTGTCGATTTGCTCAACAACGGGTTCAACAACGACTGGCGCATAAAGAGCATGAAGCCCTTCGGCGACCTGAAACTTGGTGCTGAGTTTGCCCACAGATGGACTCTTGGCGGCCACAAACTCGGTTTGATAGGTGCGCTCAACTACACCAACGAGTACCGTGCCTACACGGGTATGCTCAACAATCTCTTCGGAGTGTACGACGTTACCCACGACCAGAGCAACTATCTGCGCCACTCCGTTGACGACCAGTACAACAACAACGTGCGTCTTGGTGCACTGCTCAATCTCACCTTCATGTCAAAGGGAGGCAACAGTCGCTACGAACTGAAGAACATCTTCAACCAGCTTGCCACCGACCGCTACACATGGCGAACGGGATTCAACGCCCAGTCGGATAACGAACAGAGTGCGGAATACTTCTATCGCAGTCGCACCACATACAACGTGCAGCTCACGGGTCGCCACACATTGCCGTCTGACAAGGTGGAGTGGGGCGGCAGCTACTCCTTTGCCAACCGCCATCTGCCCGACCGTCGCCGCTATCGTCTTGACGACTCGCAGACCACCGACGGTTCCATGATGCTCACTACGGGTAACGACATCAACCGCGAGTTCACCCAGCTCGACGAACACATCTTCTCGGCCAACGTCAACGATGCCCACAGCTTTGCCTTCGGTTCGTTTGAACCTACGCTCAAGGTGGGTGCCTACGGCGAATACCGCACCCGCAAATACACTACCCGCGAACTCTTCTACAACTGGGAACCTGCCAACATGGGTCTCCTGCCCTCCAACTTCCGCACAATGGACATGACCGAACTGCTGTCCTCGGAAAAATATTTCGGCGAGAGCGGACTCTACATGCTTGAGGAGCCTCACCGCCGCAACAACTACAGTGGCAACAACACTCTCGGCGCCGGCTATCTGGCCGCATCGCTGCCCCTGGGCAAACTCAGCATCTATGCCGGATTGCGCTATGAGTTCAACCAGATGGAACTGATAACCAATCTGCGCGACGAGGTGGAGAGCCACAAGAGCACATTCTATCGCAACAGCGACATCTTCCCCTCAATCAACACCACCTATCGCTTCAACGACGCTCACCAGCTCAGGTTCTCCTATGGCAAATCGGTCAACCGTCCGGAGTTTCGCGAGGTGTCTCCTTCGGTCTACTACGACTTCGACCTTGCGTCGAGCGTGATGGGCAATGCTTCGCTCAAGTCGTGCTACATACACAACATCGACCTGCGCTACGAGTTCTATCCCTCGCGCGGCGAACAGATCACCCTCGCGGGCTTCTACAAACACTTCGACAATCCTATCGAGTGGACCTACACCGTCAGCGGAGGTACCGACCTGATATACTCTTACGAGAACGCCAAGAGTGCCGACAACATCGGTTTGGAGCTTGATGTGCGCAAAACGCTCGATTTCATCGGTCTGCCCAACTTTAGCCTGTCGTTCAACGGGGCGTTGATTCACAGCCGTGTGAAGTTTGACGACGGTTCGCGCCATGCCGACAGACCCATGCAGGGACAGTCGCCCTATCTGATCAACGGCGGCATATTCTACCGCAACGACAAGGCGCAGCTCAACGTGGCACTGCTCTACAACCGCATAGGCAAACGCTTGATAGGTGTGGGACGCAGCGAGGGCAGCACTGCCAGCGAAGATAACGCCCGTGTGCCCGACAGCTATGAGATGCCGCGCAACTCGCTCGACCTGTCCATTTCGAAGAAGTTCTTCGACGGCCATCTGGAGGTGAAGGCCAACATCCGCGACATCCTCGGCGAAAAGGTGTGCTACAAGCAGTTTGCCGATGTCTACTACAACGACGGATCATACCGCCAGGTGGAGCAGATCACCCGCGAATACAAGCCCGGACGCAACTTCGGACTGTCGGCAACATATCAGTTCTGAGATTAGGAAAATAATAGTAAACATAAAGAGTAGTGGTCGAAAGGCCGCTACACAACAATCAAAACAAACAATTATTTATGAAAAGAAGAAACAGTTTGGCGCTCATGGGAGCGCTGGTGGTTGCAGCCGGACTTACCGCCTGCAGCAAGGATGACAACAACGGTGGAACTGGCGACGGCGCACCTGCCGAATTGGCCACAACGAGCGCACAGGTGCTCTACAACGCTAACGGCGCTGAAAACAGCAACGGAACATTCATAGGCAGTGGAGTGGACGAGTTCACCTTCACTGGCAAGCAGACCTTGAAGAAGGGTGTATATACATTGAGAGGCTTCATCTACATCGCCGACGGCGCAGAGCTTACCATCGAGCCGGGCACCATCATCCGTGGTGTGCCAAAGGCAACTATCATTGCCGAGCCGGGTGGCAAACTGATTGCTCAGGGCACACAGACAAGCCCCATCGTGTTCACCTCCGTCAATGAGGCTGGCAGCCGCAAACCGGGCGACTGGGGTGGAGTGATTCTCTGCGGAAAGGCTCCCAACAACAACGGTGTGCTCGCTCAGCAGATTGAAGGTGGCCCCCGCACCAAGCACGGTGGCACCGACGCAGCCGACAACTCGGGTGTTTTGAGCTACGTGCGCATCGAGTTTGCTGGCTATCCTTACGAGAAGGACAAGGAAATAAACGGTCTTACCCTCGGTTCTGTAGGTACCGGCACCAAGATTGACCATGTTCAGGTGTCATACTCCAACGACGATTCGTTTGAGTGGTTCGGTGGCACTGTCAACTGCGACCACCTCATCGCCTACAAGGGATGGGACGACGACTTCGACACCGACAACGGTTTCAGCGGCAATGTTCAGTTCGGACTCGCACTGCGCGACCCCAAAATAGCCGACACCTCACAGAGCAACGGTTTTGAGAGCGACAACAACGCCGACGGTACAGCCACTGCAACGCCTGTGACCAGCTGCACCTTCTCAAACATCACGTTCATCGGTCCGAAGTATGACAACAACTTCGTGAACAATTCCAGCTATATCACCGGTGGCAACTACAACCCCAACAACGGATCGGCTCTCGGCAAGTTCCAGAGCGCAATGCAGATTCGCCGTGCATCCAAGCTCAACTGCGTGAACTCCATCGCTATGGACTGGCCAATCGGTCTTATTCTCGACGGCGAAAAGGGTAACACCGTTGAAGAGGCTGCTGCTGGCAAGATCAAACTGCAGAACGTATGGTTCGCCAACATGGACGCTGTGGGTACAGACGGCAACAAGGTATACTCCGACTACCTCGGCACATACGTGACCGGTTCAAACGGAAAGCGCACCTTGCAGCTCGACTCCACAAAGGTGTCCAACTCTCACACCTTCTTCCTCGCACAGCCGGGCAACAAATACTTCGCCGACAAGAGCGAACTCCAGCTCACCACTGGCAAGGGCATAACCGTTCCGTTCATGCCTGAGGCAGGTAGCCCGGTGTTCGGCGCCGCTTCGTTCGCAGGACTCACAGGCTTTACTACTGTAAGCTACATCGGTGCCTTCTCCAACAACGACACCTGGCTTGACGGCTGGACCAACTTTGATCCTCAGAACACTAACTACGACAGCGTGAAATAACTTTTTAGGCTGAAAACCGCATCGGACTGAAAGATACAGGACTGTCCGAAACACTCTGAAAAACACACAAGGCAAGTCTCCGCAGCGTCAATGCAACGCTCCGGAGACTTGTTGCGTTTTTGTGTTGCGCGTGGAGTAATAGGCGCAGCTGTAGGAGGTGCGGTACATGATTTCTGTTTGTATTGGGCGCTGTGTCCTGCACCCTTAGCGCAGAGGACACGGGGTAGGAGGGTCGCCGCCCTCGGCGATCCCATCGCTCGCAAGAGCGAAAG
>CAVKVO010000182.1:0-5081 GCA_963659575.1 Prevotella sp. CAG:1031 | reverse complement strand
GTAGCTGATGGCCTCGGCGAGGTGCTGCGGTTGCACGGATTCGCTGCCCTCAATGTCGGCTACGGTGCGCGCAACCTTCAAGATTCGGCTGTATGCACGGGCACTCAGGTTCAGTTTTTCCATAGCCATGCGCAACAGTTCCAGTCCTTCGGGCGACGGTTCGGCATACTGATGTATCATGCGTTCGGTCATCTGAGCGTTGCAGTGTATGCCCTTGTAGTCCTTATAACGTTCGGCCTGCAACTCGCGAGCCTTAACCACACGACTGCGGATGCTGGCACTCGGTTCGCCCGGTGCGGCCTTTGATATGTCGTTGAACGGCACCGGACTAATCTCGCACTGTATGTCTATGCGGTCGAGCAGCGGTCCAGAGATGCGGTTCATGTAGCGTTGTATCTGTCCAGGCGAGCAAACACACTTGTGGGTCGGGTCACCGTAGTAGCCGCAAGGGCAGGGATTCATGCTCGCAACGAACATGAACGAACAGGGATATTCCACGGAATACTTGGCTCGCGAGATGCTTATCACACGGTCTTCGAGCGGTTGACGCATCACTTCGAGCACGCTGCGGTTGAACTCCGGCAGTTCGTCGCAGAACAACACGCCGTTGTGGGCAAGCGAAATCTCGCCAGGCTGGGGACTGTTGCCGCCTCCGACGAGTGCCACTGGCGATATGGTGTGGTGTGGAGCGCGGAACGGACGCTGGGAAATGAGCGAGGTGTCACGGCTAAGTTTGCCAGCCACACTGTGTATCTGGGTGGTTTCGAGACTCTCGGCAAGCGATAGCGGCGGAAGAATGGACGGCAGACGTTTGGCCATCATCGACTTTCCGCTTCCGGGAGGGCCTATCATAATCAGGTTATGACCGCCAGCTGCCGCCACTTCCAGTGCGCGCTTGACGCTCTCCTGCCCTCTCACGTCGGCAAAATCAAAGTCGAAGTTGCTTTGCTGGTCGTAAAACTCCTTGCGGGTGTCTATTATATAAGGTTCATAGCGGCGTGTGCCGTTGAAGAAGTTGACCACATCCACCAGAGTTTCCATGCCGTAGACCTCAAGATTGTTGACCACTGCGGCCTCGCGCACGTTCTGTTGCGGCACGATAAGTCCACGGAAGTGTTCAGCACGTGCCCTGATGGCTATGGGCAACGCTCCGCGCACTGGTTGCAGACGACCGTCAAGACCAAGCTCACCTATCATCATGTAGCGGTCGAGCATATCGGTTCCCATCTTTCCGTCGGCCGCCAGCACGGCTATAGCTAGCGGAAGGTCATAAGCAGAGCCCTCCTTGCGGATGTCGGCAGGCGCCATGTTGATGGTAATGTCGGCTATCGGAAACTTGTAGCCATTGTTTTGCAGGGCGGAAACGATGCGGTCGTGACTCTCGCGGACGGCATTGTCGGGCAGTCCGGTTATGTGAAACATCACGCCTCTGGCCATGCTTACCTCCACCATGACCACAGTTGCCTCAAGTCCGGTGACCGCTGCACAGTATGTTTTCACTAACATGTCTTCAGGAATAAGTTAAGGTGGGGTTCTAAAATCATGTGTTCTCTATAACTTTTTCGGTGGGATTTCTTCAGAACCACCTCAAGAAACGGATTGTTGCAGAGCTGCTGACATGTGTCATTTCAGCAACTCTTCAACCTTATCGGTAAGGTTTTGCTGCTGCAAATCGCGCGCAACCACCTTGCCGTTGCTGTCGGTAATAATCGTTGTCGGAACCTTTCCGACTCCCAAACGGGCGACGAGGGGCGACTGCCACATCTTCTTGTCGCACACCACTGGCCAACTTACGGAATCGCGCACAACCACCTTTCGGCAGTCACTCACGTTTCCGTCAAGACTAATGCCGACAACGGCGATGTCGTTAGCATGATCTTTCTTCAGTTTGACAATGCTTCTCTGCATGTTTTGGCTGTCGTAACTCCACGAAGCCCATACGTTTACGATGTTCACCTTGGCCTTCAAACCGATGTTTCCAGTTTGTTTGCCATTGATGTCTCGTGCAGAAAAACTCGGCAAACGACTGCCTACCGCAGCTCCTTTGAGCGCATTGAGACGGTTTGCCAGTGTGGTTAACCTCGCGTTGTCGGGCGCTTCCTTTACCATTTTGGCCAAAAGCGAAGCTGCCTTCGGTATGTCCGGATGCTCCGAACGGATGAAATACTTCTGCAAAAGGTATACGCTGACCGGCGTATTGGGATGTTCCGCAATGAACTCCTCAGCCGCTTTCGTTTCCTCAGGCGGCGACAGGCGGTTGGCATTCTGGCGGAACTTGGTCATCAGTTCATTGTCTTTCGTGCCCTTAATCTCTATTTCCTTCAGGTGAGACGCATCACCTTTGATGCTCACCTTGCCTCCTGACTCACCGAAAACGGCCTGTTCAGAGAAGTTTGGAAAAAGGATTATGAACGTTGCCTTATCGTCCAACGGAACGATATAGGAGAATCTGCCGTCGCTCACCTTGATGGTGTCGAGTCCGTTGACGGGCAGTTCCGGACTGTAAACATAGAACTCGCCACTGTTGAAGTTGCGGAAACGTCCCTCTATCTTGAACTGTCCGCTGCGCGTTCCGCATGAGAAAAGAAACGGAAGCATAAAGACAACGGCACAAAGTTGTACGACGGAAGAATTTCGAAGCGGCGAATGAAAAGCCGAAAGCGACGAACGGATGTCGGAACTCAAAGAAAGAAAAACCGAAAAAAGCAAATGGAGGACGGAAAGCGCGGTTCTTAACAGCTGCCACCAAACCTGTCGCACATCGGCAATGCCGCCGACAAGTCCAGCAACTATGCTATTGACAAACCCCGTTGTCCGTCCCCCATTCATCATTATGTCTGTTTCGCTACGCTAAATTATTTAGCCACCTTAGACAACTCAAGGTCGTCGGCAGCATACTTGGCAAACGAAGAGTCCTTGCTTATAGCGTTGCGCAGAGCTGTTGCGGCATCGGTGTTGTTACCCTGACGTGCTGCGAGCACTGCCTTGAGGTAATCGGTGGTAGCATCAGCCGAACTAATGTTGCTCAGTGTCTTTGCTGCGGCAGCATAATCCTTGTTCATTATCTGTGCGAGGGCAGCACTGTTGCTGTTAACCTTTGCGAAGTCCTGCTCAGCCTGTGCATATTTGCCTTGTGCAAGGTGCAGATTGCCCAACACCTCAGCCACTCCGTTGGCGTCACCGGCCTTTGCTATGTAGTTTTCAGCAGCATTTACATCACCCGACTGCAGTGCGAGCAGACCCAAGTTGGCGTTTGCCTCACCGCTCTTGCCGTTTACGCTGAGAGCTTTCTGTGCATACTGCTTAGCAGCATCATAGTTTCCCTTAGCATACTCTATGGCTGCGATGTTGTTATAAGCACGGCAGTCGTTAGGATACACCTCCGTTGTCTTCTTGTATACATCTTCAGCCTTATTGGTATCGTCGGTCAGAGTTGCTGCATAGAGCATTTCCTCAACGCTGAGCTTCGATGCGTCTTTGTTAAGCTGTTCAGTTATCTGGTCGTCGTCGCGGCCTATCACCTCATAGTTGATAGTCATGCGAGAGCGACGCAACTGCGGAAGGATACCGTCGGCCAACTCGCGGAATGCAGAACTCAGGTTCTTAATCTGCTGCTCGCGCTCTTCCGGATCCTTATACATAGAGAGGACGCGCAGGATGACATCCTTGTCCTGTATGTCTGAAGCCTTCACCAGTTCCTGGAAACCTTCCCAGTCCTGTGCGGTGTATACTGCGTCAACCTCAGCACCGCTGTTCTTGGTGCTCTTCAGCTGCTGGCTAACATACTTCTGGGTGTTCTGCTTGCGTTGGCTTGCCAGTTTGTCGTTCAGTTTCTCGCCACCGTCGGGAGAAGCATACGACGATATCTCAACTCCAGTGAGGTTCAATCCCTCCTTGTCGGCACTGATTCTCTTGAGCAAGTCCACAAATTCCTTCACCGAATTGTTCTTCAACTCACTCTTGCGCAGTGTTGCCTGCTGTATGAGGAACTTGATGTTTGCCTCCTGTTTCTGCTCCGTCACTCTCTGGAATGCGTCGGGAGCTATGCAAGCCTGTGCACTTTTCACCGTGCGACCAGCCAGTTCCGATGTGGCAATCACGCCATCGGCCACCTTAACTGCCGGCACCGACTTCTGCTTGTTGCCCACCTTTGCGTCGAAAGTGAGGTAGAGTTCACTCTTGTGCATATCAGGCACATACTTGAAGTTGCTCTTCATTGTGTAGTGTCCGCCAGTCTGATAGGATATGGTCTGGTCGTTACCTTCAACCTTTTCGCCCTGGAACGTTGCGCTTGCGCCCTTTGCCACCTGACCGTTGCCGTATCGCAGTTCGGGAGTCACCGTCACAACGGCCTTTTTCTTCATATATTTCTCGGGGAACGTACCGTTTATCGTTGCCGAAACCTGTCCCGCGTGAGCCTCAAGAGGATTGGGCGTGACACTGAAATTGTCAGAAGAGAGCGCCCCCAACTTGGAAGAGCATGAAGAAAGCAGCAATACAGATGCCGCAGAAAGGAAGATTACGTTTCTCTTTTGCATGTTTGTCTGTTGGTTAATATGTAATTAGGTGGGTTCTATAAATTAGCTTTGTCGTATTTTGAGACTATTTTCAAGGGCATATCGTCAGCGAGTGAGGAAGTAATGCGAGCATTACGACCGAGCGAGGTGGCGATATGCGCTGAAAAGAGTCCAAAAGACGGCAAAACGTAACCCATATTTTTGTTATTTGTTACGGTGGTAATTTATAGAACCCACCTTAATATATGCGTACCATAAAGGATTGCTCCTTTTGTCCGCTATGCAAAGATAGCGATATAATGATATTGGCACGTGCAACCATACTGTTTTTTATATATTGTTAATCCATTCTTCGCATAACAATAGGGATTGTTACATCCTTTCGGGCACTTCTATGCCGAGCAGAGCCATACCGTTCTTGATGGTCTTGGCCACATTGCGAGCCAATACGAGGCGAGTGAGCTTCTTGTCGGCATCGCTTTCCTTCAGGATGCTGTAGTCGTGGTAGAACTGGTTGAACTCCTTGGTCAGTTCGTAGCAGTAGTTGGCTATGCCGCTTGGCGA
>CAVKVO010000181.1:0-5083 GCA_963659575.1 Prevotella sp. CAG:1031 | reverse complement strand
CTTGGCTTTGAGTTAAGGGGACGGCGAGGACGCACGTCCCTACTACACACTGCGCCTCTCAGCACATGAATTCTTCACTCTTCACTCTTCGTTCTTCACTTAGAATTTGTAACAGCATTGAAATATGTGTTTAAGCCGTTTGTAATATCCCACAAGTAATTTTGCCACCGGATAAAAAAGAAGAAAAACAAACCAAAAGAAACAATGGAGACAATCTATCTCGTAATCGTGGCGTTCCTGCTTGTTCTGGCAGTGTTCGACCTGTTTGTCGGAGTCAGCAACGACGCCGTCAACTTCCTCAATTCGGCCATCGGAGCCAAAGTAGCCAAGTTTCGCACTGTGCTGATCGTGGCTTCGCTCGGTGTGCTCATAGGCGCAGTGATGAGTGCGGGCATGATGGACGTGGCGCGCCACGGCATACTGCATCCGGTGAACTTCTCGTTCCATGAAGTGATGGTGATATTCCTGGCCGTGATGGTGACCGATGTGATAGTGCTCGACGTGTTCAACACTCTCGGCATGCCCACGTCAACCACCGTATCGCTCGTGTTCGAGTTGTTGGGCGCAACGGTCATGATTTCCCTCTTCAAGATTATCGCCGACCCGTCGCTCAGTTTCCCCGACCTGCTCAACAGCGACAAGGCCCTGAGCGTGATCATCGCCATATTCGTCAGTGTGGCCATCGCCTTCATAGTGGGTCTGGTGGTGCAATGGATATCGCGCGTCATTTTTACCTTTAACTATAAGAAGCATCTGCGCTACACCGTGGCACTCTTTGGAGGTATATCGTTCACCTTCCTTGCCTACTTCATCTTCATCAAGGGACTGGGCGGATCGCCGTTCATCAGCGATGCCACCAAAGACTGGATCAACGGCAACACACCCATGCTGATGCTCGTCACGTTCATCGCCTCCACTGTGGTGATGCAGATAATCCACCTGTTGGGTGTCAATGTGTTCCGCTTCATCGTCATGCTCGGCACCTTCGCCTTGGCTATGGCCTTTGCCGGCAACGACCTTGTGAACTTCATCGGTGTGCCTCTGGCCGGTCTTGATTCATATAATGACTACCTGGCCAACGGTTCCGGCAACCCTTCTGCCTTTATGATGACCTCACTGATGGACTCGGCCAAGTCGCCTCTGCTCTATCTGTTGCTGGCTGGAGTGGTGATGGTAGTGGCTATGGCCACATCAAAGAAGGCTCAGAATGTGGTGAAAACCAGCGTTGACCTGTCGCGTCAGGACGAGGGCGACGAGATGTTTGGTTCGTCAAGGGCAGCCCGCTCGGTGGTTAGAGCCACACAGGACGCCAACAGCTTCGTGATGCGCTATGTGCCCAAGAACGTGACCGACTGGATTGACTCCCGTTTCAACAAGCGTGAGATGATTTTGGCCGACGGTGCCGCCTTCGATGTGGTGCGTGCGGCTGTCAACCTCGTTCTCGCTTCAATGCTCATCATCTTTGGTACCAACTATAAGTTGCCCCTCTCCACAACCTACGTCACGTTCATGGTGGCCATGGGTTCGAGCCTTGCCGACAGGGCGTGGAGCCGTGAGAGTGCTGTGTTCCGCGTGACGGGAGTGTTCTCCGTCATCGGTGGATGGTTCATCACCGCCGGTGTGGCCTTCATGGCAGCCGCTCTGGTTTGCCTGCTGATGTATTGGGGCGGTTTTGTGGTGATGCTGCTGTTCATGGCGCTGGTGGTGTTCCTGCTCATAAGGAGCAACATACAGTATAACCGCAAGGCCAAGGAGGAGAAGAAGGACGACGTGTTCAACCTGATGATGCGCACTCGCGACCCGGAAATCGTGTGGGACTTGCTCACCAAACACGTGTCTCGCACTCAGAGTTTCGTGTGCCGCTATGCCCGCGAGCAACTGTGCCGCATCTTCGACGGACTCACTGACGAGAACTTGCACGTGCTCTCAAAGACGCAGCGCAGCCTGAGCAACGAGCAAGACCAACTGAAGAAGTTTCGCCGCAAGGAGCTGCTCGCTCTGCGCCGCGTGCCTATGGAACTGGCTGTGGAGCGCAACACGTGGTATCACCTGGGCGTGAACAGCGACCAGCAGTTCATCTACTGCCTCAAACGTATGCTCGAACCGGCTAAGGAGCACGTGGCCAACAACTTCAATCCGCTGCCGATGGCATACGTGGAGGAGATGACTCCGCTGCGCCGCAGAATGTGTGAACTGATGGAACGCACGGAGACAATGCTCTCCACACGCCAGTTTGCCGCCTACGACACAGTGCTCAACGAGGCCGACCAGTTTAAGGACGAACTGAGTGTGGTGCGCAAACGCCAGTATGACCGTATGCAGAACGACCACGACACGCAGAATCTCAAGATATCTCTCGTATATCTCAACCTGCTTCAGGAGTGTCAGGAGTTCATCAGCATCATGCGCCATCAGCTCCGCGCCGCCAGAAAGTTCTACGGAGAGTAAGGCTTTTCGAGGAATTTTTCAAGGCGTCTATTGGTGACAAAGCCAAAGGCATCATACCTTTTATTATAAACGTGAAGAAGTCGAAGAGACCGTCGCGGAGATTGCCGCAAAGGTCTCTTTGACTTTTTTAACGCCCTGTGCTTGCGTAATAAACGCTACTTTGCTTACCTTTGGAGCTCTCAATGATGACAATAATTCACGGTGGGCATCACTTATGACCACCCTTAAATTAAGAAAGGAAACGAGAAAATGGACTACAACAATTTGAGATTTGACAGCGGAACGATGCGCAGAGACTCGATAATGTCGGCATCGGAAGCTTTTCCCGCACTGATGCGCAAGGTGTATGTGTGGATGACGTTGGCCTTAGTGATAACAGGTCTGGTGGCTTACGGCGTGGCTACAAGTCCGGCACTGCTCATGGCTGTGCTGACAAACAAGGCGCTGTTCTTCGGCCTTATCATCGCTGAACTGGCGCTTGTCATAGGTGTGACGTCGGCCATCAACCGCTTGTCTATGCCCATGGCCACACTGCTGTTTGCCATCTATTCGGCCATCAACGGCGCAACGCTCTCGGTGATATTCGTGGCCTACACGATGTCTTCGATAGCCAACGTATTCTTCATCACGGCAGGCACGTTTGCGGCAATGGCTGTGCTGGGTTACACCACTAAGAAAGACTTGTCGGGACTGGGGCGCATACTCCTGATGACCCTCATCGGACTCATCATCGCCACGCTGGTCAACGCTTTCCTGGTAAAGAGCACTGGCTTCGACCTGATACTTAGCTACGTTGGCGTGCTGGTGTTCGTCGGTCTTACCGCCTACGACACTCAGAAGATAAAGCAAATGCTCATTGAGGCTGAGGGAACCGGCGAAACTGCGCAGAAGATTGCCCTGATGGGTGCGCTCTCGCTCTATCTTGACTTCATCAACCTGTTCCTCTATCTGCTCCGTCTGTTTGGAAAGAAGGAGTAAGAGGTGAGAGTTAAGCTTGCGCAAATTGGTGTTTGAACAGTGTTTATACAGCATTCACCAGTAGCGGAAGCAAAACAAAAAACGAGGGGGAAACGCGGTTTCTATACACAAGTGGTGTATGAAAACTGCGTTTCCCCCTCGGTCTTTATTGCTTATCGGGCCTTTATGGAGTAATGTCTGTATTCGGCGTTAATCCATACTCGTCATTCTTCCCAAATTTTCTTCGGCATAAAGTCCTTGCAAAGATAGAACAACCGCTTCAGTTTGCTGCGCATCAGGTTGGCTTTCACCTTGGCTGTGTCAACGTGCGGCATGTCTCCGGAGTCGGGAACTGGCTCGTCTCTGTGCAGCACATGCTTCATAAACGAGGCCGATGTAATGCCGTATTTCAACAAAAACTGTGCACTGCCGTTGTTCTTCTCTATGCGTCCGGTGGATCGTGCCTCAAAGTGGTACACTCTACTCTTCGAAATGCCTTTGAACAACCTCACTCCTGCCAGCCATAGCTTTGCCGAAAAGTCGGGGTCGCTGTACATTCCGGGCGACAGTTCCACGCTGTATCCGCCCACAAGGTCCCACATGTCGCGGTGTACCACGTTGGGTGGCCATGTCGCGCCGAGCCAGTCGTGGTGGGGCAGTGTGGCGTATTCTTCCAACAACCGTTTCTCGTCAAACTCCTCGATGCTCTCTCCGTAGTTGGCCGGAGCTATGACGCTTTTGGAGAAGAACGGTCGCGGCTGTATCAGTGTGGCCGACAGAAACCACTTCTTGTTGCCGTCGGCTCCGCCAATTCTCTGAATTTCGTCCCAAAGATACTTGTCCCACAGTGGACATACATACATGTCGTCGTTCATATACAGTATGTATTCCGTCTTTACCAGCGGGCGCAAGGCGTTTAGCGCGAAGCATATACCTACGTTGCTCGGACTTTGCACATAGTCGAGCCCCTTTTCTTTCACATAGTCGAGCGTGCCGTCGTTTCCGTCGTTCACGTATATTATCACCTGGTGGTTGAACGATGAGTTCTTCTCAATGCTCTCCAGGCAGAGTTTCAGAAACCCTAAATTGTTCCATGTCGGGATAAGTATGGAAAACAGAGGAGCTCCCTTTTCACCCCTTTCCGTGGCTTTTGTGTCCATATTTTAAGTCGTGTTTTTGTAATTATGTTGCAAAGATAGTGCAAACGAGTGGAAAGAAAACGTGTTTTCAATTTCCCGAGTGCAGCCTATCTCCTGCAAAGGTAATAAAAAAGAAAAAGGCAACGTTGGAAAAGAATATCTACATTTCTAATCAGAAAGTAGTATCTTTGCACAAAGAATACTAACCATTAGGGTGGTTCTATAAATTAGCTTTGGCAGATTGCGAGTCTATTTTCGAGGTCAATGTGTCTGCGAGTAAAGGAGTATAGCGGGCTATACGACTGAACAAACAGACTGATTGAACCGAAAAGAGACCGCAAGATGACAAAACGTAAATCACCCGAAAACAAACAAATTTACGGTGGTAATTTATAGAACCACCCTATAGTTAGTAATAGAAATGATACAACACGAACTACAACAATACCTCCTTCGCGAGTACCCACAAGAGAATGCTCGCTGTGAATGGAAGGAATTCAAGAATCTGAAGAACTCGTTCTGTGGGGACGAGAAGGATG
>CAVKVO010000180.1:1757-5161 GCA_963659575.1 Prevotella sp. CAG:1031 | reverse complement strand
TTACATTCCGCCGGGGCCACCGAAACCGCCGCCTCTTGGCGGACGCTCTCCGCGTGGACGGTCGCCTCTCGGACCGTCACCGCCGTCACGGTCGGGTCCGCCTTGGCGCATTCCCTGGCGCGCTGACTTCGATCCGAACAGGTTCATGCGGTAGATAACGTGGAGCATGGCGTAGTTGGTGATGGCGTTATACTCCACATCGCTGCGCTGCATGGCGTTGATGGTGCGGCTGAAGTTGCTCTGCTGGTGGAGCAGGTCGTAGAACTGCAGACTGACGGTGAGCGGTTTGCCGGTGAGGAAGCTCTGGCTTATCTGAGCGTTCCACAGCAGTTCGTTGGTGTTGAGCGACGCGTCGTTGTAGCCACGGCGACTGTTCATGTTGAGGTCTGTGGCCACTCTTGTGCCCCAAGGCAACGTGAAGTTGGTGTTGAAGCCGTAAGAGTATTGCCAAGTGTCGAGGTTGTTGTTGCTCTGCAGGTTGTTGCGTGCGTGGTTGTAGCGCACTGAACCGGTCAACTCAAACTCCATCCAGTCGTTGCGGTAGCTTGCCGACAGGCGTTCCGACAGGTTAAGCTCCTTGGTGATGTTCTCCTGCGAGTCGGAATTGCGGTTGAGACTGAGGTAGCCCACGTTGTTTGCGTAGCGCACGTCGGTCGATGTGTTGATGTTGAAGTAGCCCGCAGTGTCGATAGACGTGTTGTACATCACCGTTGCGTTGGTGCTCCAGTTGCCGTTGATGTTCACCGGCTGTGTGGTGCGTCCGCCAGTTACGGGGTCGTAAGTCACCTTCTGCGCTATGCTGTTGCTCGTGTTGGTGTAGCCAAGGTTGAACATCACGGACGCCTTATGCCTCTCGAAGTAGTTGTTGTAGAAGAGATACATGTTGTTGGTGAACGACGGCTTCAGTCCGGGATTACCCTTCGAGATGTTCAGCGGGTCACTGTTGTCGGTTATGTCGAGCAGGTCGGTCATCGAAGGCTGCGATGTAGTACCGCGATAGTTGAACCTAAGCTGGCTCACCTTGGATATCTTCCACCGGAAATCGGCCGTAGGAGTGACGTTGGTCACGGTGCGTGTGGTGTCTACATTGCGGCCGCGGTAGTTCTGAATGAACTTGGTTTGCTGCGGCATCACCGTCACTCCCACGTTCAAGTTGTACGCTTTGCGTATCACACGCAGCATGAGCTGTATGTCATGTATGTAGTTTTTGTACTCCGAATAGCGGCTAAGGCTGTCGTCGCGGTAGGAAGTATAAGGATTGTCGAGGCGGGAAAGGAAGTTGTCCCAGCCGCGATAGGAGATGCCAACGTTGCTGAAATAGTCGGTACCAAGGTTGCTAAAGTCATACGTGGAGCGGTCGCTCTTTGTGTATTTGTACTGGAACTGATAGCTGAACTGCAGGAACGTGGCCTTCATTATAGGCTCGCTGTAGGTCAATCTTGCGCTGTAGTTCATGTTCTTCTGCGGCGTAAGGTTGAAGCGGTTGGTCTGATAGGTGGAGTCGTTGCCCAGGTAGTTCTTCGTCTGATACAGATGTACGTCGTTTGTCTGCAGGCTTTTGCTGTTGCTTTCAGAGTAGCTGGCGTTCAAACGCAGGGTGATGTTGCGCCCCATGGAGTTGAGTTTGCGGTTGATTTGCAGCGAACTGCCCACCTTTTTAGAGTCGCTGTATGTTATGGAACGGTTGCGTCTGTGGTTCACCATGAGCGAGTCTTCGGCCAGTTTCGCCATGTCTTCAGTGGCGAGAGGGTTGTCTACATACTTGTAGGGGTCGGCGTTGTATGTTCCAGACTCGCTTGTGCTCATGCCGTCGTTGGTGGAATAGCTGAACTCAGGGCGCAGCATGATGTTGGTCATCGTGTCGGGTGTCCACTCCAGGCGCATCTGTGCGTTCCACGAGTTGCTGCGCGAGTAGTTCTGACGTATGTTGTTGGAGAACGAACCCGTGGTGCTCACGAAGTTTTCCGATGATGTTTTGCTGTAAGCGTCGCCGTCACTGTGGTTCCAACGCACGCTTCCGTCGAGCTTCAACACACCCTTCTTCTCATAGTTCATGTTCACTCCCACCATCTTGCTGGCGTTCAGACCAGAGCGGCCGCCACCGAAACGACCGCCACCGCCGCCACCGGGGAAGCCCATGTCGTTGACATTGTTGGCGTTGCCGAAGCCCATGAGCCTGAGTTTGTCGTTGAAGCGTGCCGCCATGGTGCGTGCCGCATAGCGGTCTTGCGTGCCTATGCCGAGGTCGGTGTTGGAGAACATACCCTTGTTCATGCCCTTCTTCAGTCCGAAGTCGAGCACTGTCTGCTCCTCACCGTCGTCTATGCCAGACACACGCGCCAAATCGCTCTTCTCGTCATAAGCCTTCACCTTCTCAACGATGGACGTTGGCAGGTTTTTCATGGCCGTCTTGGTGTCGCCAGTCATAAACTCCTTGCCGTCAACGAGCACCTTTTTTACCGTCTTGCCGTTGATTTTTATCGTGCCGTCGTCACTTACTTCCGCTCCGGGTATCTTTTTCACCAGTTCCTCCACCACAGAACCCTCCGGAGTGCGGTATGCGGCGGCGTTATATATAAAGGTGTCTTCCTTGAGAGTCACCTTTGCCATGTTCGACACGATGGTTGCGCCCTTGAGCATGATGGCGTCGGGCGACATGGCCACTGTGCCTACGGCTATGTCCTTGCCGTCGGCCACGGTGATGTTGCGCGTGTAGCTCTTGAAACCTACGCAGGTGATCTTCACAATGTACTTGCCGTCGGCTGGTGCGGCCAGCTTGAAGTCACCGTTGTCTGCCGTGACAACACCTTTCACCAGTGTACTGTCGGTCTTCAGCAGTTTCACTGTGGTCATCGGAAGCGCTTCGTTTGATTCCTTTTCCACCACCTTTCCGGTGATGGTGCGCTGCGCCATTGAGGGTATGACTGCCAGGATAGCGACAATCATCAGGAGGAGTTTCTTCATTATCTTTATGGATTGGTTTCTGTATTGTTATGGTTTTTCTGCCGTGGCTTACCTTTCGTATGCCTTTGTATGACTGCCTTTGCTCCCGAAAGTTTAACGTCGGCGACTTTCCAAATGGACATTTTTCGGTATTCTTGCCGTTTCTGTCGATGGAACAGTGGCGGCTGCGGTTGTTTAGCAAAGATTAATAGACGCGTTGTTCGGGCTGATTCTGAACGTCAACGAGCCTTTCTGTGGTGTCAAAAATAAGGCGGAGCGACTGTCCAGTCACTCCGCCTTTTCACGAATATAGGGTATTTATCCTGATGTTATTAGAACTATCTCGTTAAGTGACGGTAAAATAATAACTTGGTACGATTTTGATAATGTACCTTTGTATTTTATAGTCTTGACGGCTCATCTTTTTGGCTGTTTTCGTCTCTTTCATCGGTCACATAGCC
>CAVKVO010000180.1:0-1747 GCA_963659575.1 Prevotella sp. CAG:1031 | reverse complement strand
CCCGCTATGCTCCCTCTTCAAGAGGCAAAAACATCTCAAAAATATAAGCCGAAAATCGTGCCAATTTATTCTTTTACCGTCACTAAAAGCTTTAGAACTTTGCCATCTTGATTGCATCCACTGCACACTCGCAACCCTTGTTGCCGAGTTTGCCGCCGCTGCGCTCGCGAGCCTGTTCTATGTCGTTTGTTGTGAGCAGACCGAAGATAATCGGCACCTCGCTCGTGGCGTTGAGCTTGGCGATGCCCGCTGTAACTCCCTGACAGATGTAGTCGAAGTGGGGAGTGTCGCCCCTTATGACGCTGCCGAGGATGATTATGGCGTCGAAACTGCCGTTGAGCGACATCTGGTGAGCACCGTAGATGAGTTCGAAACTGCCCGGCACCGTCTTCACGTGGATGTTTTCCGGCAGAGTGCCGTGCTTCTCCAGCGTGTCAACCGCGCCCTTGAGCAGTGCGCCCGTTATCTCTTCGTTCCATTCAGCCACTACAATCCCGAAGCACATGTTGCTCGCGTCGGGCACTGAAGCCGTGTCGTAGCTTGATAAGTTGTGGAGTGCGGTTGCCATGACTGCTTTATTTTGTGGTGGCGCGTTCGATGTATTTGTCTATGGTCTGATACTGCATGGAGTTGAAGTACTTCTGCTTAATCTCCTGATACAGTTTCAGAGCGTCGTCTTTCTTGCCCTGGCTTTCGAGTATCTCGCCTGCCTGAATGAGGAATGTGGGTGAGAGACTGTTGTTGTCGGCCTTTTCAGCGGCCTTTTTCAGGTGCTCCACAGCCTTGTCGAGCTGGTTGAGGTGAGCGTAAGCGTTGCCGAGTGCGCCCTCAGCTGCGGGGCTTATCATCTTGTCGCCCTTGGTGTCAAACTTCTCAAGGCTGGCAGCGGCGTCGTTCCACTTGCCGAGATTGGCGTAGCAGAGACCTGCGTAGAGGTTTGCGAGGTTGCCGGCGTCGGTGCTGCTGTAGTCGCTTGCTATGGCCACAAAGCCGGGATAGCCTGCGCCGTCGCCCTGGAGAGCCTTGTCAAACTGCTCCATACCGAAGTATTCCTGACCCTTGGCCAAGATGGTGCTGGCCTTTTCCTCGCGCGGAGCGGCCACATAGTTGTCGTAAACGATGTATCCAGCTATGATTACCACCACGGCAATCACACCGTAAAGGAGTGCTTTCTTGTATTTCTGGAAGAATGCTTCCGTATTGTTCATCGACTCCTCCAGGTTGAGTGAGCCTTGGGGCTGTTGGTTTTTTGCCATTATTTTTTGATAGTTAGTTACGTTGATTGGTTGGCAAAATTACTTATTTTCTCTCGTTTAGTGAAATTTATGGTGGAATTTTTTGTTTTGCGACCGGTTTGCGAGCCGTCTTTATGGGGCATAAATGGCACTCTCGCTGAAAAGGGTCGAAAAACTGTAAGCAAAAGCAGTCTATTTGCTTACAGTATACGCCGTAGATAAAACATAGAAACGATACTGTAAGCAAAAACAAACGGTTTGGTTTCGAACCGTAAACGGCCTCTTTACGATCGTAAGTAGGCCGTTTACGAGTGCTAAACAGGCTGTTTACGAGTCGTAAATGGCCTACTTATTTTCGTAAGTGGCATGGTTAGGATGGGTAGATGCCATACTTGTGGTCATAGATAGCCCCTCGGCGATGGCGTTTGTGCCTAATATCCGAGTAAAAGATAGGCAGGCGAGTAGGAGACAGCCGTCAAAAATATTCGGGGCAACGTTGGCGTATGATTTAC
>CAVKVO010000179.1:0-5174 GCA_963659575.1 Prevotella sp. CAG:1031 | reverse complement strand
TGGTTGCCAACCGTTGGAAGAAGAGTGCGCTGCCCGAACGATGGGACGGACGCACCGCGGAACGCATATTGAGAATACTCGAAAGCGGCAACAACGACTAACAATAAAGCTTCTTCGTGAACAAAACCTATTCACCGATAACCTTCAACTCAACCTTTCCGAGGTATATGTCAAGGTTGATTTCCATCGCAAACTAAACACTTTCATAACAAATACCAAGGCTTTGAAAGAATAAGCCAAAAGACTAAGGGCAGGAAACCATATCGGTTATTTCCTGCCCTTAGTCTTTTTATGCTTCTTTTCCTCCTTGTCTCTTTTGAACAGTTCGCTCGTTTTGCCGAAGTCTTTCTTTAGGATAAGACCGATGCCTTGGGTGTTTAGGCTCGATTTGGTGAAGTATCGGTCGTTGGTTTCGTTATACATCTTTATGGCGATGTTGCCGTTTGGCAAGAGCAGGTAGCGGATATCGAAGTCGCCGATGAAGCTTGTTTTGGCCGTACTGGCGTTGTCACGATAGCCGAACTGACCGTTTATGAGCAACCGGTTGTTGAGTAGCTTTCCGCTAAGCAGTCCTTCATATTCGGCATTGTTCCATCCCTCGTTGCCAGTGGATATGTTGGCACCGAAATTCCAGTTGTTGCTCTTGATAACCGTGCTCAACACATTGTTTATCTGCGACGACAGTGTGCCCGACAGCAGGCTCTGCATGGCGAGCGAAGTCTGGCTTTGCTGCCTTTCGTCCTGCGCTGTGGAGTTGTTGTTGCCCTGTGGATAGAAGCGTCCGATGCCCAGGAGATACAACACCTGCTGGTTCATCTCGTCCTCACTGTTGATTACGTTTCTTATCATCTGCACCTCGTCGCTGCTAACCGTTGGCATGTCCATACCAAAGTCCACCACAGGTTTGCTCGGTTGACCGCTTATGTTCATCAGACAGTTCACCTTTATGGTGTTGCTGGAAAAACTGTTGCCGATGTTCAGGTCCGACAGCGACACACCGTTTACGGTATACACCGCCTGGAGGTTCAGATCCGCATCGTAGGGGTTGCCCCTGAACACGATTGTTCCACCTTCGTTGAACGTGAAGTTCTTCTTTATGATGTTCTGTATGGTCACTCCGTAGGTGCCATACACCACATTGTATGTGCCATAGATGTTGAACGCCCCCTTGTTGTAGTAAGTTGCGCGCAGCGCCCCTGTGCCGTTGAGCGTTATGTAGTCGTTCGTCTTGCTGTCCATGAGCAACTTTATGGTGGCGTCGGGCGTCATGTTGAGTGCGAAGTTGATGCGCAAGTCCGACGTTTGCTGCCTGTTGTCGCTCTCGTTGGCAGCCTTTGCCTTTCCGTTCGCCGTCTGCCGAACCGTTTGGTTGCGGTCTTTCCACGTGATAAACTCCTGTCCCGATATGCCGTCGGGCGTGGATGCATTGTATACAAAGACGGTGTTCTTGAGCGGAGTCACGTCCATGTCCATCGTCACCCCGTCGTTGTTGCCGTGTATGTCAAAGCTTCCCGAGCCGAACACCGTGCCGTAGAACGTGTCGTCGCCGAAGTCCTTGAAGTCATATACGAGCATTTCGTCCGACTCGATGCCTATGTCGTATGACAACTTCGACAGATGGTCGTGGTGTATGCCACCGTTTATCCATCCCGAGTGGCCGTATACGTCGGTGATGTGGGCGTTGGCAAATTCTATCTCGTTCACCTTAAATATCAGAGTGTCGCTGTCCAACGTGTAGGCGCACCCCGTAGTACTGATGTGTGTCTGTCCGTTTATCACCAGTGTGCCCGTCAGGTCCATGTCGCTCAACGGTCCGTGCAACCTTACTTCACCGTTGGCGTGACCGTCCAGCCTGTCCATGAAACTGCTTGTGAACGACCTCGCGAAGTCAAGGTGCGTTCCCACGGCCTTAATGTCCAGGTCTATATAGTTGCGTGGCGGCGACACATAGCCATTAATCAGCGTCATTGCGTCAGCCCCGTCGTTGGCTATGGCGTCTATGTCTATCTGTTTCTCCTTCTTGTTCCAGTTCACGTTGGCGTGAAGCGTACCCATACGACCCTTTTCGAATGTGAAGTTCTTCACCACCAGCCTTGCCTCCGCACCGAGATTGCCCAACGGGTCGGTTATCCGCGCCTTTCCCGACGCCTGACCGGCAAACTCCACTGCGTCAAAGTCCACGAGGTTGAGTATGTAAGCCACGTCTATGTCGTTGAGATCCACCAGTAGCGAGTCGCTACCGTCAGCCGAAGCCATGCCGTTCACCATGATGTGCTGCTTGTCGTGGGTGATGGCAAAGTCCTCCACGTTGATGCGCTTGCCCGCAAAGGTCACTCGCGCCGGGCGAACAGTCCATTCAGCGTTGCCGACAGTGATGCTCGACGGTTTGAAACGTATCTCCGTTTCGGTCACACCTCGATTCGACTGAAACAGAGCGTCGGCATTGAGCACGCCTCTGAAACTCTCGGCATCGTTGCTGTGCCACTGCAGCGAAGTCTCCATGCGGTTGTCGTGGGCGTTGCCACTCAGTTCCACTCTCAGTTTGCCGTCGTCGCCGAGCACTTTCGTTGCCTTTACGTCAGCGTGCAGAGCGTCCTCCGGTGCGGTCACAGCCACCGACACATCCTCAAAGTCCTGTCCGCCGTAGTGTATGGCCGCTGCGGTGCAGTTCAGATACATGTCCTTGTCGGTGTCGCTCAGCTTTCCGTTCAGACTTATCGTACCTTTCGACCTGAAAGGCACTTGAAGCACGGTTTCAATCCAGTCGGTCCGTGTTATCTCAGCGTTCACGAGAAAGTCGTTCTTGGCGTGCTTAGTGCGCCGGGGCAGTCCCGGTAGGGTAGGCAACACGCCCCTTGCGAAGTCGGCCACGCTCTGCGGAATGGACTCGAAGTCCACCTTGCCCACCAATTCCGCATGACCTATGTCGCCCGTCAGGGCAATGAAGTGCTGGTCGCCGCGCCGTCCGGAGGTCACGGTCACACCCTTCAGCTCATATATGCTGTCGGCTTTCTCCATACGGAAGTCGCTCAGCGTCACCGAACCTATGGCGTTGGCCACATTCTGTGCCGTCACCCGTCCCTCCATGTTGGCCGAGAAGCGGGCGTTGCCCCATCGGTCAGTCAGTTTCATTCCCTTTGGCGAGAAGTTCTTTATGGACGCTTTCAGGTCGATGTCCGTCGTGTTGCGCACCTTTTTCACGCTGCCCTTGATGTCCAAACTGCCGTTAGGGTCGTTCATGGCCAACTGTCCGCCAATGCCGTCGGCGCCATACGACCCATCGATGTCTATGTTCTTGTATTCGTAGCCGTTATACGTAAAGTGCGCAAGCGTACCTTTAGCCTTTATTTCCGGCTGCGCTTTGCTCTTCAGGCTGCCCTCCAGGTTCATCTCGGTCTGCACCTTTCCGAACCGTTTGTCGTTGAGTATGCGCCCAAGATCGGTGTCGTTCGCCTTCACGTAAGCATGAAATCGGTCGTTTTGGTCAGCCGAAAAACCTATGGTTGCCGTGCCTGCGCCTGACGTTATGTCGGCATTGGCCACAGTGTGTCCGTTCTTCTCCGTACCTCCGGCGCCGCTTACGGTGATGTCGCCGAACCGCTGGAGCACAACAAACGTGCTGTCCTGTTTCGGCGCAATGGTGCTGCTGATTTCCTTCCATGCCGTTTGCGGCACAAAGATGCGTTGTATGTCAGCGTGCCATGCTGGCTTATCCTCTCTGTTCCAGTCTATTCTGCCTTTCGCTTTAAGCGTTGCTCCGAACGAAGTGCCAATGTTCAGTTCCGTCACCGAGGCACTCTTCCCTTGTCCGCGTACCGTTGCGCTCAGTGTAGCGTTGGCGTTGGCAGAGGCCGGAAGTTCCACGAACTTGCCCACATCCACGGCACTCACCACCGACTCATCCAGTCGTCCCTTGTAGGTGGCTGTGGCGATGTCGGGCAAACCGTTTTTCAGCCTGTACGACGCATATATATAAGGTATAAGGATGTGCGAGTAGGGCGTTTCAAGTTCAAAGTCGGAGAGTCTGCCGCAGCTCTTTCCCGCCTCAAAAGCCAGCGACAGTTTGTTGAGGCTGAATCCCGACCGCTCCTTGAACGCCAGTTTCTTCACCTTCAGGTTCACGCTGTCGTCTGTCAACACGCCCACCTGAATGTTTGCGCTGATGTCGCTCAGCCCGATGTGGGTCATGTCGGCAATGCCTTTCCGCGGCGCAACGTCCAGTCGGTCGTATGACACACTGCTTCTGCGCATGATGAACGACCCCAGATGGAAGTCAATCGGCCCCTGCTCACTGTCCGGGTCTTTGGACGCGAGCGAGTCTAAAACAAACTGGTAGTTGGGTTTTGCCGTGGCCGAAGCCTGATACAGACGTATGTCGGCACCGAACATCTGTGCCGAAGCGATGGCTATCTGTCCGCGGAATAGCGGCAGCAACTTGATTCTGACGCTCATCCTCACTGCACGAAACATCCGTCTGCCGCTCTGGTCGAGTATGGTTGCATCGTCAATCACAACCCTGTTGAACAGTCCCACGGTCACCTGACCTATGGAAACCCTCGTGCCCAGCTTTTCGCTCAGCACATCGGCGGCAGCCGAACCAATCCTTTGCTGCACTGAAGTGAGGTGCAGCAGGACAAAGAGCGAGAGGTACAGGCCGACAACAACCCATACGATGCAGCTGACTATGTGTCTTAACCACTTCAAAACCTACGGCTCTTATATGGAAAAAAGAATTTTGAGAACGTCCATCGTGCCGCAAAGTTACTCAAAAGTGGCGGTAAAATAATAACTTTGTACGATTTTCGATAGCAAGAAGTCCCCTCGTTCCTGCTTGTAGTAGGCGCTGCGTCCTCGCTGCGCCCTTGGCTCAAATCCGGCAAACAGCCAGATAATGATTACCTTATGCCCTAGGGCGCAGCGAGGACGCAGCGCCTACTACAGGCTGTAGGAGGGTCGGCGCCCTCGCCGATCCCATCGCTCGTTAAGAGCGAAAGAAAATGATATGCTTTTTGCCCTGTTGGTACGGCGAGGCGCCGTACCTCCTACCGCTTCCCTCTGAGCTTGGCTCTTGCGCTAAGGGCAAAGCGAGGACGCTTCGCCCACTGCTGCGCTTAGTCTGCCTGTAGTAGGTGCTGCGTCCTCGCTGCACCCTTAGCTCAAAAGGTAATCATTGG
>CAVKVO010000178.1:0-5177 GCA_963659575.1 Prevotella sp. CAG:1031 | reverse complement strand
AAAAAGCAAGCCGTTGGACAACAACAAATTATCCAACGGCTTGCATATATCGGAAAGTCAAATTACAGCTGATTGTGCTTTCAGCAGCGGGAACACTGAACGAATGAAGGCTGACAAGCGCGGCGCGAAATCGTCTACATCCCCACGTCGGCGAGTATCATGGCGGTGGCACCGGTGCAGCTTTCCACGAATTTTCCTGCACTTTGACCGCAACTCTCCAGCCACTTATCGTCGGTGGAGAAGCGTGACATGAGCGGTGAAAAACTCTCCGCCGATGTGATTTCGAAGCCCCCACCCTTTTCAATAAGACCGCGAGCCTCAGCAAAATGGCTGTTGTTTGGACCGAAAATGACGGGGATGCCCCACACCGCAGCCTCAAGCACATTGTGTATGCCCACGCCAAAGCCTCCGCCAACATAGGCCACACGACCGTAACGGTAGGCACTTGACAGCAGTCCGTAGCAGTCGATGATGAGACAATCGGCACTGGCAGCCTCTTCGGGAGTGGTCTGGGTGTATCTCACAGCCTTGCCTTTCACCTTGGAAAGTATCTGCCGGATGTGGTCTTCGCCTATCACGTGAGGCGCAAGTATGAGTTTCCAACCCTTACAGTTGTTGAAATACGGTGCGATAATGTCCTCGTCGGGCTGCCAACTGCTGCCTGCGACGAACACGCTTGCACCCTTTGAAAAACTCTCAATGATGGGGAGACACTTCGACTGCGCCTTGATTTGCAGCACACGGTCGAAGCGTGTGTCGCCCGAAACGGTCACTTCCTTTATGCCTATCTTTGCCAAAAGTTCCTTGCTCTGCTCGTTCTGCACATAGAAGTGGGTGAAACAGCGCAGCACCTTGGCATAGTCGTGGGCATACCAACGGAAGAAAATCTGGTCGGGACGGAAGATACTCGACACACTGTAGGCCGGAACGCCCCTGTGTTTGAGTATGTGGAGATAGTTGTACCAGAACTCGTACTTGATGAAAAAGGCCATCACCGGCCTTACAAGGCGCAGGAAACGGATGGCGTTGACGGGAGTGTCTATCGGCAGATAGCACACTATGTCGGCTCCGGGATAGTCCTTGCGCACCTCATAGCCCGACGGCGAGAAGAACGTGAGCAGCACTTTGTATTCGGGATGCCGCTCCTTGATGCTCTCAATGATTGGCCTGCCCTGTTCAAACTCGCCAAGCGAGGCGGCGTGAACCCACACATAGCGTGCCGAAGGGTCCACCTTGCGCTTCAAGATGCCGAACGCAGCACGCTCGCCGCGCCACATCTTGCGCACCTTCCCGCTGAAAAGGCTCGCGACGACCACTCCCAAGAGGTAGAGGTATATCGCTATGTTGTACAGCACAGGTATCTTGGTTATATTCATCACCCGAGTACTTCTATAGCACGTGCCGTTCTGCTCAGCGTTTCCTCACGTCCGAGGAAGGCTGAAATATCAAACATTCCGGGACCTTTGCCCTCGCCGACAAGCGCAAGTCGCCATGCGTTCATTATGTTGCCGAGCTTGTAGCCCTTGTCTTCAATCCACTTTTCAACCACGGCTTCCTGGTTTTCCTTAGAGAAGTCGTCAAGACCTTTCAGTACATCCATGAGTTCGGTGAGACAAGCGGCAGAATCTTCCTTCCAACGCTTCTTGCGGGTCTTCTCGTCATACTCTGTGGGAGCCTCAAAGAAGAACGAGCACAGCGGCCAAAGTTCGCTCACGAAGTTGACACGGTCTTTCATCATGCCCACAACCTGCGTGATGCGCTCCTTTGTTTCGCCAGGACAGTGCTCCAGAACCATCGGTTCGAAGACTGCGGCAATCTCTTCGTCGCTCTTGTGGAGGATGTATTCGTGGTTGAACCAGATACCTTTCTTATAGTCAAACTTGGCTCCGGCCTTGCTGCACTTGCTGATGTCGAACAGCGGAACAAGTTCGTCGAGACTGTAAAGTTCGCGCTCCGTGCCGGGATTCCATCCAAGGAAAGCCAGGAAGTTGATGACTGCCTCGGGGAAATAGCCGCTCTCGCGATAGCCCGACGACACTTCGCCCGTCTTCGGGTCGTGCCATTCCAGGGGGAATACAGGGAAACCGAGGCGGTCGCCGTCGCGCTTGCTGAGTTTGCCCTTGCCTTCGGGTTTGAGCAACAGGGGAAGATGGGCAAAGCGGGGCATGGTGTCTTCCCATCCGAACGCCTTGTAGAGCAATACGTGAAGCGGTGCACTGGGCAACCACTCCTCGCCACGAATCACGTGGGTAATCTCCATGAGGTGATCGTCTACGATGTTCGCGAGGTGATAAGTAGGCAGTTCGTCGGCGCTCTTGTACAACACCTTGTCGTCAAGAATGTCGCTCATTATCTTCACGTCGCCGCGAATGAGGTCGTCAACGTGTACGGCTTCGCCCGGTTCTATCTTGAACCGCACCACATACTGCTTGCCCTCGGCTATCAGCTGGTCCACTTCCTCCTTGGACATGGTGAGCGAGTTGCGCATTTCCATGCGGGTGTGAGCGTCATACTGGAAGTTTTGCGTAGCGGCGCGCTTGGCCTCAAGCTCCTCGGGAGTGTCAAACGCGATGTATGCCTTGCCGTTGTCGAGCAGTTCGCGCACATACTTCTTATATATATCGCGGCGCTCGCTCTGGCGATATGGACCGTGCTCGCCTCCGAAAGACACTCCTTCGTCGAACTTTATGCCCAGCCATTTGAATGATTCTATGATATATTCTTCCGCGCCGGGCACAAATCTGTTGGAGTCGGTGTCCTCAATTCTGAACACCAAATCGCCTCCGTGCTGCCGCGCGAACAGGTAGTTATACAATGCAGTGCGTACTCCGCCGATGTGCAACGCCCCAGTAGGGCTGGGTGCAAAGCGCACCCTGACTCTTCTCTCTGCCATTATTTCGTTGTCAAGTTTTCTTGTTTTATGTCCGCAAAATTACTGTTTTTTTTTCACTTCACACCTTTTTCATAAAGGCGAAAGCATCGTAATGTAAGTTTGCACTGTGTTTTCTGGTCTATAATAGGTCAGTTTCGATGATACGACTGTTGTTATTGAGCCTTGCGACCTGTCATCTTGCCATCTTTCAGCGTACCGGAGTGGGATAGCTAACCCTCGTGTGATAGATGCTTTTCAGCTTTTCTATCAGCACCGTCTTGGCGTAAGCGATGTCGCGGAACGTGATGGGGCACTCCTTGAAGAAGCCGTCGGCCAGTTGTCCGTCGATGAGCCGGTTCACCAGGTCGCGTATGGCCTTCTCCGAATAGTCTGTCTGCGACCGCGAAGCGGCCTCCACCGTGTCGGCCATCATCAGTATGGCCTGTTCCTTTGTGAACGGATTAGGACCCGGATAGGTGAAGAGCAGGTCGTCAACCTCCTCGTCGGGATGCTCGTTCTTGTACTTCACGCAGAAGTATTTGGCCTTGCCCTGTCCGTGGTGAGTGGCTATGAAGTCCTTTATCACGTTGGGCAGATTGTATTTCTCCGCAATCTTTACGCCTTCGGTCACGTGGCTGATGATTATCTGCGCACTCTCTATGCACGACAAACTGGCGTGCGGATTAGATCCCGTCTGGTTTTCGGTGAAGTAAATCGGATTTACCATCTTGCCTATGTCATGGTACAGAGCACCGGTGCGCACGAGTTGGCTCTTGGCTCCAATCTTGTTGGCTATCTCCGCCGCAAGGTTGCTCACCTGAATGGAGTGCTGGAATGTGCCCGGAGCCACCTCGCTCAAACGGCGGAGCAGCGGGTTGTTGGTGTTGGAAAGTTCAATGAGGGTAATGTCTGACGTAAATCCGAAGGTCTTTTCGATGATATACAGCAGCGGATAGGCAAACAAGAGCAGCATACCGTCGGCAATAAAGTAGTTGCACATCGTCCAGTCGAACGAAGCTATCATGGTGCCGCCCATAAGGTCGTAGGCCACGTTCACTGCCATACCGCTCACCGCCACCAGTATGGCCGTCTTGAACAGTTGCGAGCGGTATTGCAGTTCGCGGAGCGAATAGATGGCCACCAAGCCCGACACGGATTCCACCGCCACGAAGTCGAACGGATGCTGTAGCATGATTGCGCACTCCATTATCATGGTCAGATGGGTGATGAAAGCCGTTCGGGTGTCCATGAAGACTCGGATGAATATCGGCACCATTGCGTAAGGCAAGATATACACGTGGCCCACCGTGTTGCGCACGAGGAGCGACGTGAGCAGGGCGAATATCACTATCAGCGAATAGAGCATGGCCACGCTCCGCACCGTACTGAGATATTCCTTGCGGTAGAGACACAGGTAGGCGGTGAAGCACACGAGGAATATCAGTGCGTAGAGAGCCTCTCCAGCCAGCGTAACGTTGTTGTTGCCCGAGTCCTGCGCCCGCTTTTCGTTTTCTTTCTTAAAGGAATCGAGTATTCTGTAGGTCTCTTCGTTCACAATCTCGCCGCGGTCAATGATCTTCTGACCCTTCTGCACCACACCGTTGGCCAGGGGGATGCTCGCGAGCAAGTCGTTGCGACTGGCAGTGCTGCGCTCTTTGTCGTAAATAAGGTTGGGTGAGATGTATTTGTCGAGGTTACACCGCTGCAAAGCCTGACGGTGCGGACCCATAATCTCGTCGGCAAACAGTTGTTCGTAGGCTTCTTTTGTGGTCAGCAAGGTGCTCGCACTCACGCTTGTGGCCTTCTTGCCGTCCACAAGCCGTATTGTGCGCGACGTGTCGGCCGCCATACTGTCGTCCTCCACCATGTTCACCACACCGAGACTGTATATCCTGTGCAGTCTGTTGGCCACAATGCTGATGAAGTCTTCGGGAAGGTCGGGAAGTCCTTTGGGAAAATCGCTCACGAAACTGCGCACCATGCGTCCCTCCACATCCTTGTGGTACACATAGTATGGCTCATACATCCGTATGATACTGTCGCGCTCGTGCTTGATGGTGGCTTCCGACTTATACACGGGGAAGTCGAAGGGAGCGCGGAAGTCCACATATTTCCACGGTTTGCCCAGTTCGGGCGAGAAGTTATTGCGGTTGTCGCGCGGCATGGCCCACACTATCACAGCCATGGAGGCTATCACAATGGCTGCCCACACTATCACCTTGTGCCATGTGAGGTCTTCCTTTATGTTGAATGCGCTCATAAGCTCTCGTTACTTCTACGATTTAGCGACTACAAATATACGCAA
>CAVKVO010000177.1:0-5221 GCA_963659575.1 Prevotella sp. CAG:1031 | reverse complement strand
CCCTCTCGCAGAAGGTTGACACCAACAAGAACGTCGTAGACACCGTTGCGCAAGTCGTCGAGTATTTTCACACGGTCGAGCGTAGCCACGTCACTATGTATGTAGGCTGTGCTTATTCCGTGGTTCAAAAGATACTCTGAAAGTTCCTCGGCCATACGCTTTGTAAGAGTCGTAACGAGCACTCTCTCATTGCGTTCAATGCGTTCGTTGATTTCAAAGGTAAGGTCGTCAATCTGGTTTTCGCTCGGTCGCACCTCTATCTCAGGGTCAAGCAAACCAGTGGGACGTATAATCTGCTCCACAACCACGCCGTCGGACTCACGCAGTTCATAGTCTGCAGGAGTGGCGGAAACGTATATCACCTGGTTTACCATAGAGTTGAACTCATCGAACGTAAGCGGACGGTTGTCGAAAGCGGCTGGCAGACGGAAGCCAAACTCCACGAGATTCTGCTTGCGGGCACGGTCGCCACCATACATGGCGTTAATCTGCGGCACACTGACGTGACTCTCGTCAATCACCATGAGATAGTCTTTGGGGAAGAAGTCGAGCAGACAGTAAGGTCGCTCACCGGGATTGCGCCCGTCGAAGTAGCGAGAGTAGTTTTCAATGCCAGAGCAATGACCAAGTTCTTTGATCATTTCCATGTCATACTCCACCCTTTCCTTTATGCGTTGCGCCTTGATGGAATCGCCCAACTCGGTGAAATACTCCACTTGTTTGGTCAGGTCGTCCTGTATGGACCTTATAGCCAAGTTGGTTTGCTCCTGTGTTGTCATAAACAGATTGGCAGGATAGAGTTTGTATTCCTCAAAACTGGCCAGTCGGTCGAGCGTCACAGCGTCCAGTTCCTCTATGGAATCGATCTCGTCGTCCCAGAAAGTGACCCTCAAAACCACCTCATTGTATGCCATAGCCACGTCGACAGTGTCGCCACGCACGCGGAAACTGCCGCGCTGAAGGTCCATATCGTTGCGCACATACAGAGCCTGCACCAGTCGGCGGAGCAACGCATTGCGGTCGAGAATCTGTCCGCGGCGCAGCTCAATCACGTTTTCATGCATGGCCACAGGACTTCCCATACCGTAGATACAGCTCACAGAAGACACCACAACCACATCCTTACGTCCCGACAACAGAGCGGAAACGGCACGCAGACGCAGACGGTCAATCTCCTCGTTGATGGCCAAATCCTTTTCTATATAGGTGTCGGAGGCTGGCAGATAGGCTTCCGGCTGGTAGTAGTCGTAGTAACTGACATAGTATTCCACGGCGTTGTCAGGAAAAAAGCCTTTCATTTCCTCATACAACTGCGCCGCCAGAGTCTTGTTGTGGCTTAATATTAATGTAGGACGGTTGGCGTTGGCTATAACGTTAGCCACGGTAAAGGTCTTTCCGGACCCCGTCACTCCAAGCAGCACCTGCGACTTGTCGCCGCGCTTGAGTCCCTCGGAAAGTTCCGCGATGGCCTCCGGCTGGTCGCCGGTTGGCTTGTATTTAGAAGTAAGCACGAATTTGCTCATGCCGCAAAATTAGTCATTTGCCAGACAATAAGTGACATAAGTGACGGTAAAAACGCATTTTTGGAGTGTCAAAGACTTCTCTAAGGTGTATAGACACGAAAAACGGACGGTCTCCAATCAATTTGGAAATCGTCCGTTTTTCGTGGTCAACTTGTTTTGTTGACTATCAAATATTAGAGGTTAAACACCGTCGTCGTCATTGTCTTCACTTGCTTTGTTGCCATCTTTGCCACTATGGCTCTCTACGGCATCGGCACCACTGGTGTCCAACTGAGTGTCGCGAGATATGGATATTTCGCCCAAACGTGACACCTCGACTACAAGAGGAATGTATTCGTCAGTCTGCGGATGGCAAACGCTTGCGGCAAAGCGCAGACGGGAACCCTCTACGCGGTCGAACACGAGTCCTTCAAGTATGCCTGTGCGACGGTAGTCATCGTCAAGCGCGGCGTTAAAGGACGACTTGGTGAATGTTTTTTCCAGGAAAGTGCTGCCGTCACTGCGTCGTATGCGCAGCGTGATGGTGTTGTCGACGAACTTCTGTCCCGTTTCATCCTTAGCCATCGGCAGACTGTCGCAGGCTGTGCGTTTGATTTCACATGCGAAAGAGCCTCCTGCCCAATCGATGGTCTTGTTCTGACTGTAATCCTGCATACGCACAGGCGACGAAACCTTGGGTTTTGCGGCCTTGCGGGTTATGATGTCACCCGTATTTTTCTTCGGTCCGCATCCCACAAACGACGCCGTTGTAAGGACAAAGGCGAACGCTATAAATGTAAATCTCATCTGTTAGAGTTATTGGTTTACCGCACAAAGGTAATAAAAAAAACGGTTCCATAGGCGTTTTGACCTGGATTAAGGCTCTACCGACGGCCGCAACGTTGCAACCACTGCCCTATCCTATCGTTTTCCAATGTCCAATCAGCGGTCTTGAAGTGTTGCAAATACACCTTGTTTTATTTTGTCATGTAATGAAAAAAAACTATTTTTGCATAAGATAGGCTGCACTCGGGAAATTGAAAACAAGTTTTCTTTCCGCTCGTTTGCACTATCTTCAACCTATATTTGACAAACCAATAACGATAAATCAATAAAAGTATGAGTTTGAAAATCGTTGTGCTTGCAAAGCAAGTACCAGACACACGAAATGTGGGTAAGGATGCGATGACAGCTGAAGGCACGGTGAACCGCGCCGCTCTGCCCGCAATCTTCAACCCCGAAGACTTGAACGCACTGGAACAGGCTCTGCGTCTGAAGGAGCAGAACCCCGGTTCGACAGTTGGAATACTAACCATGGGACCTCCGCGCGCCGCCGAAGTGATAAGGCAGGGACTCTATCGCGGAGCCGACACAGGATGGTTGCTCACCGACCGTCTGTTTGCCGGAGCTGACACCTTGGCCACTTCGTATGCACTGGCCACGGCCATAAAGAAGATAGGTGGCGTTGACGTGGTGATAGGTGGTCGCCAAGCCATTGACGGAGATACGGCTCAGGTGGGTCCGCAGGTGGCTCAGAAACTCGGTCTGTCGCAAGTGACCTACGCAGAAGAGATTGTGAAGTGTGAAAACAACAGACTCACCATACGCCGCCACATTGACGGAGGCGTTGAAACGGTTGAGGCTCCAATGCCCATCGTGGTGACGGTGAACGGCAGTGCGGCTCCTTGTCGTCCGGCCAACGCCAAGCTGGTGATGAAATACAAGCGCGCCACAGCTCCTATGGAGCGCACTGACGATATGCCATACAAGGAACTTTATGACAAGAGACCGTACCTGACACTCACGCAGTGGTCAGTGGCTGATGTCGACGGCGACCCGCAGCAGTGCGGACTCAGTGGTTCGCCCACAAAGGTGAAGGCTGTGCAGAACATCGTGTTCCAGGCAAAGGAGAGCCAGACGCTCACCTCAAGCGACGAGGATATCGAGGGTTTGGTTAAGGAGTTGTTGAACGAGAAGATTATTGGATAATATGAACAACGTATTCGTATATTGCGAGATAGAGAGCACGACAGTGGCCGAAGTGTCACAGGAACTGCTCACCAAAGGCCGCAAACTGGCCACTCAACTGGGCGTGGAACTGCACGCCGTGGTTGCCGGAACTGGAATAAAGGGCAAGGTGGAGGATCAGATACTGCCTTATGGCGTAGACAAACTGTTCGTTTTCGACGGCGAAGGTCTGTTTCCTTACACATCAGCACCGCATACTGACATTCTTGTCAACCTATTTAAAGAGGAGAAGCCACAGATTTGTCTCATGGGCGCAACGGTTATAGGTCGCGACCTCGGTCCTCGTGTGTCGTCATCGCTCACAAGCGGACTGACAGCCGACTGCACACAACTGGAGATTGGCGACTATGACGACAAGAAGGCTGGCAAGCACTATGACAATCTGCTCTACCAGATACGTCCGGCATTCGGTGGCAACATCGTGGCAACCATTGTAAACCCCGACCATCGTCCACAAATGGCTACTGTACGTAGCGGTGTGATGCAGAAAGCACTGTACGACGGCAAGGCAAAGGGCGAAGTGGTATATCCTGAGGTAGGAAAATATGTTTCCGCCGAGGCTTATGTAGTAAAGGTGCTCGACCGCCACGTTGAGGCAGCGAAGCACAATCTAAAGGGTGCGCCCATTGTTGTGGCTGGCGGTTACGGCGTTGGAAGCAAAGAGGGCTTCGACCAGTTGTTCCAGTTGGCCAAGGAACTGCACGGAGAGGTAGGCGCAAGCCGCGCCGCAGTGGATGCCGGATGGGTTGACCACGACAGACAGATAGGTCAAACGGGAGTGACTGTACACCCTAAGGTGTATATCGCCTGCGGCATAAGCGGACAGATACAGCACATAGCAGGTATGCAGGACTCGGGCATCATCATATCTGTCAACAGTGACCCCAACGCTCCAATCAACGCTATCGCCGACTATGTAATCAACGGCACGGTGGAAGAGGTTGTTCCTAAGCTCATTAAGTATTACAAACAGAACAGCAAATAAAGGAAAACCGTATTTCGCAGACATAGCCAAAAGGCGAAGCCTACATTAAAAAAAGGTGAAGCCTACATTAAAACAATAAAACCAAGAAAACAAATGGCAAACTATTATAGCGACCATCCCGAGTTTGACTTCTATCTGAGTCATCCGGAGATGAAGCGAATCGTTGAGCTTAAAGAGCGCAACTTCGCAGACAAAGACACATACGCCGATGCGCCTGTCGACTTCGACGACGCCATTGAGAACTATAAACGCGTGCTCGACATCACTGGCGACATAGCCGCCAACGTGCTTGAACCCAACGCTGAGGAGGTTGACCTTGAGGGTCCGCACCTCGTGGACGGACGTATGCACTACGCCGCAAAGACCTACGACAACATCGATGCCACACGCAAAGCTGGACTTTGGGGCATATCCATGCCACGCCGCTACGGTGGACTCAATATGCCGATAACGCCCTACTCAATGGCTTCGGAGATTGTTGCGGCCGCCGACGCAGGTTTCCAAAACATCTGGTCGCTGCAAGACTGCATCGAAACGCTTTATGAGTTTGGCGACGAGGAGCAGCGCAAGAAGTACATACCGCGCGTTTGCGCCGGAGAAACGATGTCTATGGACCTCACCGAGCCTGACGCTGGTAGTGACTTGCAGCGGGTTATGCTCAAGGCAACATACGACGAGGAGGCCAAATGCTGGCGACTGAATGGTG
>CAVKVO010000176.1:3966-5239 GCA_963659575.1 Prevotella sp. CAG:1031 | reverse complement strand
ATGTACGAGAAGAAAGTGGCCGACGGATTCGACGTTCTTGAGGTGGCAAAAGGCACTTGGGTGGAAGCTATCTTCGTGAAACTGAAACCGGAGATGGAGAAACCGCGCGTTGCAGAACCCACCGTACCG
Organism: Prevotella sp. CAG:1031; assembly: GCA_963659575.1. GTDB lineage: Bacteria > Bacteroidota > Bacteroidia > Bacteroidales > Bacteroidaceae > Prevotella. The sequence continues at coordinate 5,110 of CAVKVO010000176.1, read as the reverse complement.
ACTGACGACGAGGACGAGGAGCCGGAGGACACATACAACAAACCGGAGGAGGACGACATGGAGCCGGAGGAGCCGACAGACTTCAGCGACGACATGACCGAGGACAACTACCGCACCACATTCGATGTGGACGGCGACCCGGACGAGGAAGCCGAAAACATCTCCGATTACGGCGACGAATAGTAATCGCATAAAGCATTAGCTACATGGTATACGTGTAGCTTCTTTAGTAATGTTCAAAAAATATGGGGCAAACTTACGCCACCTGTTTTTTGAACATTACTTATAATAACCAAGCCTATCTGGAGAAAATGAAAATAGCGATTTATCCCTCTTATAAGAAGAATCAAACGACGGGAAACCCTTTTATAAACAATCTATACGACTGTTTTCCGAAGTCTGTTGATGTTTTGTATGTTTACGGGAAAAGTGTGGCTGGCATACGCCACAACCTGTTTCGCGCGGACACATACATATTCAACTGGCCAGAAAGTGTTATATTCAACAAACATGGATGGCTTCAAATCTTTGAGTTCATCTTTTTCTTGCTGATTCTGATTCTCAGAAGGGTTAAGCTTGTGTGGATTTTCCACAATATCACTCCGCACCGTGGGCATAATCTCTACACAAGGTTTATGTATCGCTTTATGATGAAGCACAGTAAACTTATAATCGCTTTGTCAAGAAGAGGAGAACGATATTTGAAGGCGAGGACAAACCCCTCAAAGGTGTTGTATGTGCCTCATCCCTTCAAGTCTTCAGGTGTGCAAAACGAAGAGCAGCAACCTGTTTGGGACTTGTATATATGGGGAAGTATCAGCAAATACAAGGGCGTTGCCGAGTTTCTGGAGTTCTTCTCCAAATACGAGGGAAGACAAAAATACAAGATATTGATTACAGGCAAATGTGACGACAAGAAATATGAAGAGCAACTAAAGTCATATCTGACGGACAATGTTTGTTACAAGAACGACTACATCGAGAACGAAGAGTTGATATCAAACATCGCCAAAAGCCGATATGTGTTGTTTCCCTATCTGGAAGATTCCGTTTCCAGTTCCGGGGCTTTGATGGATTCTTTGGAATATGGCGCACAGGTCATCGGACCTGATTGCGGCGCTTTCCAAGACGCCAAAGACGAAGG
>CAVKVO010000176.1:0-3727 GCA_963659575.1 Prevotella sp. CAG:1031 | reverse complement strand
CCCTGCTTCACTTCGTATTTTATGCAGCAACGCTTCTGCTCACGGAAGTCGCGCAGCACCTCGCTAAGCACCCATTTGAGGGAGTCGTTGCGCACCTTTCTGCGCTCAGGTCCGTCGGGGTCTTCCACCGTTTTGTAGCGGTTGTAGCAGATGTCAAACGTGGTGCCATACAGATGGCAACTGTTTTCGGTGGCGTTGCCGTTGCGACTGCGCAGTCGCTGCACATCGTCCTTGGTGCGAAGAACACTCGTAACGATTATCTTGTGAAGCGGTATGCCCTTCATCTGCAGACTGTCGAAAAACGTGCGACCAATGTCCTGTAGCAACACCGCGGCACGCGGTACGAGATAGGGAATGCTGTTGTTGAGTTTGTCCACGTGGAAATAAGGATTACTGCCCACATACACAAGTTCTTTCTTGCGGTGTTCAGCCTCCATGCGGTCCTTTACGGGCGACACACCGTGGCGTTTGGCTGCCACAAGTTGCACGTCGTTGTTGTCGGGAAAGGTGTTTTTGAACGTTGGGACGCTGTATATACGGTTCTTGCGCAGCGTTCCGTCGGCGGCATAAAACCGGTTGGCGGTGCGCACGGCCGTTGTGTCGGGTGTGGATGCGGTAGAATCAGTATCACTAACCTGCTGATTCTTGGCCGTGTCCTGTCCGGTTTGCCCTGCCACACTGGGGAATATGCACCTCACAAGAGCCAGCACGACAACCGTCGCGAAGAAGCCTTGCAAGTATCTTTTCTTTGTTATCATTATGCTGTTCGAGTTTTGCCCTGCCTAAACATCGGACAGCAGCTGGCGCAAAAGCTTTCCGCAATTGTCGGCGCCGTCCGGGTAGAGCATTGCAAAGTTACTGTTTTTCCATGAAGTCCGGGCTATACCCTATTATAAAAAGAGGTGGAAAACAATGCCATATTAGAAAATAATCTGTAATTTTGCACTGCAACAAATGGCGCGAGAAAATTGATAGAGAAGCATATCGTACTTGAAGACATCGACCCGGTGATATTCTATGGGGTCGACAACGCCCACTTGCAGATGGTAAGGGCCTTGTTTCCCAAACTGCGCATCGTGGCAAGAGACAACGTAATCAGGGTGTTGGGCGACGAAGAACAGATGAGTTCGTTTGAGGAAAACATCGAGACGATGCGCAAGCACGTGCTGAAATTCAACTCTCTCACGGCGGAAGACATCCTCGACATAGTGAAGGGTGGACGACGGAATGTTGCCGTGCCCGACGACGTGCTGGTGTACAACATCTCGGGAAAACCCATCAAGGCGCGGAGCGAGAACCAGCAGCGCATGGTGGACGCCTACAACCGCAACGACATGGTGTTTGCCGTAGGTCCCGCCGGTACGGGAAAAACCTATCTGGGCATAGCCTTGGCGGTGAAAGCCCTGAAGGAAAAGGCTGTGAAGAAAATCATTCTCAGTCGTCCGGCTGTTGAGGCTGGAGAGAAACTGGGGTTTCTGCCAGGCGACATGAAGGAGAAGATTGACCCCTACTTGCAGCCTTTGTATGACGCACTGGAAGACATGATACCGGCAGTGAAGTTGCAGGAGATGATGGAGAAGCACGTCATACAGATAGCTCCGCTGGCTTTCATGCGCGGACGTACGCTCAGCGATGCCGTGGTGATACTCGATGAGGCGCAAAACGCCACTTCGGCGCAGCTTAGGATGTTTCTCACCCGAATGGGATGGAACTCCAAGATGATAATCACCGGTGACCGCACGCAGATAGACCTGCCGCACGAACAGAAGAGCGGACTGATTGAGGCTCTCGACATACTGGACGGTGTGGAGGGAATAGGCATCGTAAACCTGAAATCAAAGGACATCGTGCGCCACAGACTCGTGACAAGAATCGTGAACGCATACGAAAGTTACGACAAGAAAACATCGGAACCATTCAACAAGAAATCGACTAAAAAACGACATAACAACAATGAAAGCTTTGACAACGACCGACTTCCATTTTGAAGGTCAAAAAAGTGTGTACCACGGAAAGGTGCGCGACGTTTACAACATCAATGACGACCTCATGGTGATGGTCGCCACCGACAGAATTTCCGCTTTCGACGTGATCCTGCCGAAGGGCATCCCGTTCAAGGGACAGGTGCTCAACCAGATAGCAGCCAAGTTTCTTGATGCCACAAGCGACATCTGCCCCAACTGGAAACTGGCCACTCCCGACCCGATGGTGACTGTAGGACTGAAGTGCGAAGGTTTCCGCGTGGAGATGATCATACGCGGCATACTCACCGGTTCGGCTTGGCGCGAATATGAAAAGGGTTGCCGCAGCATCTGCGGTGTGCAGCTTCCCGAGGGAATGAAGGAAAACCAGCGTTTCCCGGAGCCTATCATAACCCCGACAACCAAGGCTGACGAGGGTCACGACCTGAACATATCCAAGGCTGAAATCATCAAGCAGGGCATCGTGAGTGCTGAAGACTACGCCGTGATGGAGGACTACACACGCAAACTCTTCAAGCGTGGACAGGAGATTGCCGCAAAGCACGGATTGATTCTCGTTGACACAAAATATGAATTCGGTAAGCGTGATGGCAAGGTATATCTCATCGACGAGATTCACACTCCCGACTCAAGCCGCTACTTCTATGCAGACGGCTATGAGGAGAAGTTCGCCAAGGGTGCTCCGCAGAAGCAGTTGTCCAAGGAGTTTGTGCGCCAGTGGCTCATTGAGCACAACTTCATGAACGAACCGGGACAGGTTATGCCGGAGATAACCGACGAATATGCTGAGAGCGTAAGCGACAGATACATCGAACTCTACGAGCACATCACTGGCGAGAAGTTCGACAAGGCTGCTGAAGAGGGCGACATCGCCGCTCGCATAGAGAAGAACGTAGCGGACTACTTGAAGACCCGCTAAACACACATAAAGGGCGCATTGGAACCGAAAGAGTTCCGGTGCGCCTTTGCCGCAAATAGAAACACCTACTTCCACAGGCCAATATATAAACAATGTATAGGCAAGAAAAGATCAATCCGTATAACAACAGTGAGAGCAAAGGGGAACAGGTGGAACGGATGTTCGACCACATAGCCCACTCTTACGACAAGCTCAACCACCGGATGTCGTGGAACATCGACAAACTGTGGAGGCGCAAGGCCATAGGGCAGCTCGTGCCTTTCGCACCGCAAACGGTGCTCGACGTGGCCACGGGAACGGGTGATCTTGCCATACTTGCCGCTCAAACGCTGAAACCGAAGAGCATCATCGGTGCTGACATCAGCGAGGAGATGATGGGAGTGGGACGGATTAAGGCCAAGGAGAAGGGACTTGACAGCGTCATTTCGTTCCGAAAAGAGGACTGCATGGCACTGTCGTTCAGCGACAACTCGTTCGATGCCGTCACGGCGGCGTTCGGCATACGCAACTTTCCCGACCTCGACAAGGGGTTGAAAGAGATGTGCCGTGTGCTGAAACCGGGCGGTCACCTGTGCATAATAGAACTCACCACGCCCGTGACGTTTCCGTTCAAACAGGGCTTCAAGTTGTATTCGCACACGGTTTTGCCCACTTACGGCAGACTGATATCAAAGGACACGTCGGCCTACTCATATCTGACGGCCACCATCGAGGCGTTTCCGCAAGGTGAACGCATGATGACGATACTGCAAAACGCTGGATTTCGCGACGCGAAGTTCAAGAGACTTACTTTCGGAGTGTGCACAATGTATTTCGCAACAAAATA
>CAVKVO010000175.1:0-5303 GCA_963659575.1 Prevotella sp. CAG:1031 | reverse complement strand
CGATGGAAGCATCGACGGGACTTGTGGCCAAGAAGTTGACGCTGAAACTGGCAAAACCGCAGATTGTCACGCTCAGTTTCGGTTTCACTGGAGGTCAGGGCAGTACGGAAAGTGCGGTGTATGTGGATGGCATTACGCTTATATATAAAGGTGACGTCAAGGCAGGTTACGACATGACCTCGCTAATCACCAATGCCACGTTTACTGAAGGCACTGTTTCCAAGACTGTACAGGGCAGTGGAGGTAAGGTGAATGTGCCGTCGGGCTGGGACTTCCAATACAGTTTTTCGGGCTGGAACGACGCGTTTGTCAATGAAGGCGTGTTCAATGCTTGGGCTGGAACTATCTCGCGCGCTGAACTGTCGCAGAAGTTGAGCTTGCCCAACGGTGCTTACCGACTCTCTGCGGAGGTGAAAACCGACATGGACGCCGACGCTTCTACCATAGCGCTCTATGGAGCTGGCACCAACGGACTGATTGGTCGCTCGCTGGAAGTGGGCAAAGGTGATGGTGACTTCAGCCAGTATTCGTGCGCCTTCGACGTGACCGACGGTACGGTAACCATCGGTATACGTTCGGACAAGGCTTATTATCAGGTGAAAAACTTCACTCTCACGTATCTCGGAGAGACTGCCGGCGAGGAGACTGCCGCATCGTATCTGCGCCAGGACTACTACTGGAACGGACGCAACAGTCTGGAGTTTGACGCCACGTTGGCCAAGTATGCCGAGGCAAAGAATGTTGTGGTATATCCGAAGGCAAAGAACCAACTCGTAAGGGCTGCTTCGACTGCACAGTTTGCCGCAACTGACAACAAGATTGTGGACGGTGTTTGCCAACGTCTGGTGCTTACCGACAAGGAACCGTTCAACTCATCCACCTCTTTCACCGCAGTTGAGGCTGTGTTTGAGCGCACCTTTACCAAGGGAACGTTATCCACTGTGTGTCTGCCGTTTACCCCAACAGAAGCAAACGGTCAGTTCTATCGCCTTGACCGTGAAGATACGGACAACAATGTGCTGGTGTTTGTGGAGGAGGAAAGTCCCGAAGCCAACACTCCGTACATCTATCAGGCAACAGAAGACGGCAAGATTGAGGCCAATAACGTGAGCGTGGTGGCCACACCTGCCACGATGCGCAGCAACGCCACGACCAGCGGTTTCTACATGGAGGGTTGCTACACCACAAAATCGGTTAGCAATATCTACGGATTCAACACTTCGGGAGAACTGCTCAAGGCTTCCACGGCCACAATGACCCCGTTCCGTGCGTTCATACAGTCGCCCGGCGATGTGCAAACGGCAAAGGCGTGGACATCAATGTTTGAGAACGAAGCGACAAACATAGCTCACACGCAAGCTAACGGCAACGCCCGTTGCGACGTGTATAGCGTTGACGGCATATTGTTGCGGCAAGGCGTTGACGCATCTGCAGTCCTGGAGGGTATGAAGAGCGGCCTGTATATCATAAAGAACGGAAGTGAAACAAGAAAAACATTCAAACGATGAAGAAAAAATATATATGCCCGGCCATACGTGCGGTGCAAATGGAGAGTTCAGGAACCGGATGTGACGGATTGATGGCGGCCAGCCTGAAAATCAATTTGAACGACGCCGGACAGGGAAACGCCGACACAGAATGGGGCGCAAAGGAACATTCAGGCACCATAGGCGGCGAAGAGGGTAGTGAGGACGACCTTTGGTAACCGTATTTCCGCTTTTTCCGTTTTGCTTACATAATGCCTTTCTTGGCACTGTCGGTAGGCAAATACGGAAAGAGCGGAAGGTTTATATAATTAAGGTATATATGCTGTATGTATCGTGCTGTATGTTTGGCGGATGTCCAAAATGTGGTCTTTTTTGAAAAAAAACGGAAAGATGTTTCTGTCTCCCGCTGAAAATCAGTATCTTTGCATCCCGAAAGGTTCTGAAATAATAAATTATCATAACAAAACACCAACAGTAGTAATGACAAAAGCAGACATCATCAATAAGATTGTTGAGGACACTGGGGTGGCGAAAAAGGATGTTACAGCCACCGTTGAGGCTTTCATGGAGGAGATAAGACAAAGTCTTGCAGGAAGAAAAGAAGACGTGTTCCTGCGTGGCTTTGGCAGTTTCATCGTGAAACACCGCGCCCCAAAGACTGCACGCAACATCTCCAAGAATACGACTATTATCATCGACGCACACGATTTCCCGGCTTTCAAACCGGCTAAGAGCTTTATAGCTAAGATGAAATAAGTGAAACATACAACATAAATAATTTTAATTCATAAACTATGCCAAGCGGTAAGAAAAGAAAAGGCCACAAGATGGCTACGCACAAGCGTAAGAAAAGATTGAGAAAGAACAGACACAAGAGCAAGTAAGGCGTGTTTCGCCGCACTTGATGCGGGTCTGTTCCGACACAAAAAGAAATGAAAGAGTGTGCCTTATTGTCCCGTATATGGGGCGTGGCGCACCCTTTCTGTTTTGTACGAATCAAAAAAGTAATGTGAAAAGAATAAGTTGTGCAAGTTTGCCCTGTATTTTTAGGCGGTTTTGCTGACTTCTTTGAAGGAGCATAGCGAGCTATGTGACTGAAAAGAAGTCACAAAAACGGCAAAAAGACAGGGTGAATTAGAAAAAACAGATATTGACATATTCAACAAACTTGCTCAAGTTATTTTTTGAACATTACTAAAAGGAACAAAAACGTAAGGAATGACAAGCGAAGTTATTATTGACGTCCAGCCCAAGGAAATTTCGATTGCGTTACTTGAGGACAAAAGCCTCGTGGAGTACCAAAACGAAACGAGGTCGGCCTCGTTTTCCGTGGGAAATATCTATGTGGCAAAGGTCAAAAAGCTGATGCCGGGACTGAACGCGTGTTTCGTTGATGTCGGTTACGAGCGTGATGCGTTCTTGCATTATTTGGACTTAGGTTCGCAATTTAGCTCTTATGAGAAGTACCTCAAGCAGGTACAGAGTGACAGAAAGAAACTTTTCCCTATTTCAAAGGCCACACGGCTGCCCGATCTGAAGAAAGACGGGAGCGTGCAGACCACACTAAAGGTGGGTCAGGAGGTGCTGGTACAGATTGTAAAGGAACCCATCTCTACCAAAGGACCGCGCCTTACGTGCGAACTGAGCTTTGCCGGACGTTTCCTTGTGCTGATACCGTTCAACGACAAGGTGTCGGTTTCGTCTAAGATAAAGAAGGGCGAGGAGCGCGCAAGGCTCAAACAGCTGATACAAAGCATCAAACCGAAGAACTTTGGAGTGATTGTCCGCACGTCATCTGAGGGAAAACGCGTGGCTGAACTCGACGCTGAGCTGAAGTTGCTGCTCAAGCGTTGGGACGATGCCATAACGAAAGTACAGAAAACAACGGCGCGTCCGCAGGTTGTTTTCGAGGAAACAGGCAGGGCTGTTGCCATGCTTAGGGATTTGTTCAACCCCACTTACGACGGTATCTTTGTCAACGACGAGGAAATTTTCGGCCAGATTCACGATTATGTGAAACTGATTGCGCCGGAAAAGGTGGACATTGTCAAGAGGTATACGGGCAAGGTGCCCATCTTCGACAACTTCAATGTGACCAAGCAGATGAAGTCTGCCTTCGGCAAAACCGTCAACTACAAGCGCGGAGCTTACCTCATTATCGAACACACGGAGGCGTTGCACGTGGTGGATGTCAACAGTGGCAACCGCACAAGAGCCGAGAACGGACAGGAGGCCAACGCCCTTGAGGTGAACCTCGGTGCCGCCGACGAGTTGGCACGTCAGCTCCGTCTGCGCGATATGGGTGGCATTATCGTGGTAGATTTCATAGACATGAACCTTGCGGAAGACCGCCAGATGCTCTATGAACGCATGTGCAAGAACATGCAGAAGGACCGCGCGCGCCACAACATACTGCCGTTGAGTAAGTTCGGGTTGATGCAAATCACACGCCAAAGGGTGCGTCCGGCAATGGATGTCAACGTGGAGGAAACGTGTCCCACGTGCTTTGGCAAAGGAAAAATTAAGTCGAGCATTCTGTTCACAGACCAATTGGAGAGCAAGATTGACCGTTTGGTCAATAAAATTGGAATCAAGAAGTTCACGCTGCAAGTGCATCCGTATGTTGCGGCCTATATCAATCAGGGTATAGTGTCGCTCAAACGCAAGTGGCAGATGAAATACGGGTTCGGAGTGAGCGTGATCCCCTCGCAGAAAATGGCGTTCTTGCAATACGAATTTTACGACAAGAACGGTGAATACATTGACATGAAAGAGGAGATTGAAACAAAGTAAGTGACGGTAAAAGAACAAATTGGTACGATTTCGGCTTATATTTTTGAGATATTTTTGTCTCTTGAAGAGGGAGCATAGCGGGCTATGTGACCGATGAAAGAGACAAAAACAGCCAAAAAGATGAGCCGTCAAGGTCGTAAAAAAACGCAAATGTACATTACCAAAATCGTACCAAGTTATTATTTTACCGTCACTAAAGCAATCGGGGCGACGCTAAAGAAGCATCGCCCCGATTACTTTTTCTATCCTTTATTGATGGATTTTCCATTGCTTCCAAGAGTTTTCAAACCTTGTTTCAATAGCGTTCAACCATCGTTTGAATAGCTTTCGGCTATCGGAAAAGTTGGATAACGGGAAGTTATTGTACTATTTTGAAGCGCACGCGGAACGAGTGGGACATTTCGTCCCAGTTGGTTCCGAGCATTTCGAAGCGTCCTATCTGGCCTGTGGAGCGCACATGTTTGCCTATGCAGGGGCAAATGTCGTAGTCGCCTATGCGCACTAAGCGCAGCGTGTCAGACGCATCGGCTGGCAAACGGTCGGTGCTTACGCCTTCGGGCAGATTGTTTCTGTCGGCAAACTCGTAGGTCACGGGCAGGTCTTCGGCTATCAAGTCGTTCATGGTGCGCTCAATTTCCTGCTCTTCCTTGCGCGTCGGTTTGTGGTCAACGATGAATGTCATCTTGCTTTTCTTGCGCTCAATGTGGGCGTTGCACGACCTTTCGCACCCGAACATCCTCACCATCGTTTGGTTGAGTAGGTGTTCTGCGGTGTGCGCTGGCGGAAACTCCTCCTTGTTGTGGGCGTTCAGAACTATATCTTCCATTTGTTCTATGAAATTATTCCTTCTGATTCTATAAGTTATTTCTTCTAATCCAATGAGTTACTTCGTTTTATTCTATGGATTATTTCTTTGTTTTCCGCAGTTTGAACTTCCATACTCTTGCTCCGAAAGCCCCGACGGTCATGTCCACGTTGCCGTCTTTGACAAGTTTTACCGACATTTTTTCGCCTGTAAGCAAG
>CAVKVO010000174.1:0-5334 GCA_963659575.1 Prevotella sp. CAG:1031 | reverse complement strand
TTCCAATGCTTTTGCTTGGCTGTTTCGTGGATTAGGCGTAACTTTACACCTCAAAAACACGTCAGCACACACAACATTATGCAGGACTTCATACACCTTCACGTACATACTTATTATTCTATACTCGACGGTCAGTCGAGCATATCCAAACTGGTTGACAAAGCCATCGCCGACGGAATGAAGGGCATGGCCATCACCGACCACGGCAATATGTTTGGCGTGAAGGAACTGTTTGACTATTGTAATAAGGTGAACGGCAAGCGCAAGGCCGAAGGACTGGAACCTTTCAAGCCCATATTCGGTTGCGAGATGTATGTGGCTCACCACAAAAAGGAAGATAAATCGAAGGAAAGCGGCGACCTTGGCGGCTACCACCTTATTGTATTGGCCAAGAATCTGCACGGCTACAAGAACCTTATCAAACTAGTGTCTAACGCATGGATTGACGGATTCTACGGCAAACCGCGTACAGACCGCGAAGACCTGGAACGCTACCATGAAGACCTGATTGTGTGCTCGGCCTGTATAGCCGGCGAAGTGCCTGCCAAGATACTCAAAGGCGACATTGCCGGAGCGCGCGAAGCTGTGGAATGGTACAAAAATCTGTTTGGAGAAGACTACTATCTGGAGCTTCAGCGCCACGAAGTGAAAGACCCATCGATAAGAGCCAACCGCGAGACGTTCCCCTTGCAGCAGGAAGCCAACAAGGTGTTGGTGGAGTTGGCCAAGGAATACGGCATCAAACTGGTGTGCACCAACGACGCCCACTTCGTGAACAAGGAGAACGCCGAAGCCCACGACCACTTGCTCTGTCTCTCAACGGGCAAAGACCTCGACGACCCGACGCGTATGCTCTACTCCAAACAGGAGTGGTTTAAGACTCAGGAGGAAATGAACGAAGTGTTCTTTGACCATCCCGAGGCTCTGAGCAACACGCTTGAGGTATTGGATAAGGTGGAGTTCTACGACATTGAGCATTCGCCCATCATGCCGTTCTTCCCCATTCCGGAGTCGTTCGGCACCGAGGAACAGTGGCGAGAGAAGTTCACCGAGGAGCAACTCTTCAAGGAGTTTACCAGCGACGAGAACGGTGAGAACCAGATACCGCGCGAAGAGGGTGAGAAGAAGATAAAGAAGCTTGGCGGATATGACAAGCTATACCGCATAAAGTTTGAGGCCGACTATCTGGCCATGCTCGCCTACGAGGGTGCAAACAAGCGCTACCCCACTCCACTGAGCGCGGAAGTGAAGGAGAGAATAAACTTTGAGCTGCACATAATGAAGACCATGGGTTTCCCGGGCTACTTCCTGATAGTGCAGGACTTCATCAATTCGGCTCGCGACACGCTGGGCGTGATGGTTGGTCCGGGACGTGGCTCCGCCGCAGGTTCGGTTGTGGCCTACTGTTTGGGCATCACGAAGATCGATCCCATCAAGTATGACCTGCTGTTTGAGCGTTTTCTCAACCCCGACCGTATCTCCTTGCCCGATATTGATACCGACTTCGACGACGACGGACGCGGACGTGTGCTCGAATGGGTAGAGGATAAGTACGGCCACGAGAACTGCGCCCACATTATTACATATGCCACCATGGCCACAAAGAACTCCATCAAGGACGTGGCCAGAGTGGAAAAACTGCCGCTCGACAAGTCGAACTCACTGTGCAAGGCCATACCCGACAAGTTGCCCGACGGACTGAAGATGAACCTCGTGAACGCCATCAAGTGCATTCCGGAGCTGCGCGAGGCCGAAGCAAGTCCCGACCCGCAGCTGCACAACACCATCTCCTATGCCAAGATGCTTGAGGGAACGGTGCGCGGCACGGGCATCCACGCCTGCGGATTTATCATCTGTCGCGACCCGATAAGCAACTGGGTACCCGTGTCAACGGCTGACGACAAGGAAAATCCGGGTCACAAGCTGCACTGTACGCAGTATGACGGCCACGTGATCGAGTCGACGGGACTGATCAAGATGGACTTCCTCGGTCTGAAAACGCTTTCCATACTGAAGGAAGCCGTTGAGAACATACGCATAACCACCGGACACGAGATAGACCTCGACAACATTCCTATCGACGACGAGGCCACATATAAGCTCTATGCCGAAGGGCGCACCATAGGAACGTTCCAGTTTGAGTCGCCCGGAATGCAGAAATATCTGCGCGAACTGCAGCCCACGGTGTTTGAAGACATCATCGCCATGAACGCCCTCTACCGTCCGGGACCTATGGACTATATCCCCTCGTTCATCGCACGCAAGAACGGACGCGAGGAAATCAAGTATGACATACCCTGTATGGAGAAGTACTTGAAGGACACCTACGGCATCACCGTATACCAGGAGCAGGTGATGTTGCTGTCAAGACAGCTGGCCAACTTCACCCGAGGCGAGAGCGACGCTCTGCGAAAGGCCATGGGAAAGAAGAAGAAGGACATCGTGGACGCCATGAAACCGAAATTCATCAACGGTGGAAAGGCCAACGGCCACGATCCGAAGGTGCTCGAAAAGATATGGAGCGACTGGGAGAAGTTTGCGTCATACGCGTTCAACAAGAGTCACGCCACGTGCTACTCGTGGGTGGCCTATCAGACAGCATACCTCAAGGCGCACTATCCGTCGGAATACATGGCCGCCGTGATGAGCCGAAACAAGGACAACCCGGCGGAAATCACCAAGCTGATGGACGAGTGCAGGTCGATGGGCATACAGACGTTGGTGCCCGACCTGAACGAAAGTCACCAGAAGTTCAGCGCAAACAAGAAGGGAGAGATACGTTTCGGACTGGGTGCCATAACGGGTGTGGGCATGAAAGCTGCCGACGCCATAGTGGAAGAGCGCGAAGCCAACGGCCCATACAAAGATGTATACGACTTCATACAGCGCATAAACCCGTCGTCGGTGAACCGCAACGTGATTGAAGCCCTCGTGCTGAGCGGCGGTTTCGACAGTTTCGGCGTTATGAAACGTGAGGATTTCTTCGCCAAAAACAGCAAGGGAGAAACCTTCATAGAGACCTACATACGCTACGGTCAGATGTACAAAGCGGGCAAGGACCTGATGAAAAACTCACTGTTCGGCGACGGTGAGGAGGTGGAAATAAACAAGCCGCCGATGCTTAAAGGTGAGCGTTGGGGCGACATAGAGCGTCTCAACAAGGAGCGCAAACTCGTGGGAATATATCTTTCGTCACATCCGCTCGACGAATACGAAACGATAATCAACTGTTTCTGCAACACAACCTGCGAGGAACTGAAGGACATCAACGCCCTCTCTGACCGCGACACGATAACCTTTGCCGGAATAGTGACCGGAATCATAGAGAAAAACGGTAAGGACAACCGAAAGTGGGGACGCGTTACGCTGGAGGACTTCAGCGGTTCGTGGGAGCTAGCGCTATTCGGAGACGACTGGGCCAAGAACCTTGGCTACTTCACGATGAGCAGTGCCGTATACATAGTGGCTCAACGGCATCAGCGATTCCCCAACTCCAACATCTACAACCTGAGGATTCAGCACATAGAATATCTGCAGTCGTTCAAGGAGAAGGCCATACAACGTATCACCATCTCTATCGACTCCGAAAAACTGGACGACCAGACGGCGCTGGAACTGAGCGAGATTGTCAACGAGGACAAGGGCAAGACCGACCTTTTCTTCCAAATCCACGACATGCAAAGCCGAAACCACGTGTTGCTGAGAAGCACGAAGATTGGAGTCAACGTGAACAAAAAGCTAATCTCATTCATTGAGAAGTCGCCGGCACTTGACTACAAAATCAACTGAAAACGCCGTTGGTTTCAATTGGGAAAACACCGGTTGACACAGAAAACATATACAACAATCCAATAAAACAACAACATTAAAAGTAACTATGGAAGTAAACATCACTACTGAAAACTTCGAGACTCTGAAAAACGGCAACCTGCCGTTAGTCGTAGACTTTTGGGCTACATGGTGCGGACCGTGCCGCATGATAGCTCCAATCATTGAGGAACTGGCCAAAGAGTATGACGGCAAAATCGCTGTGGGCAAGTGCGACGTGGAGGAAAACGACGACATCGCAGCCGAATTCGGCATCCGCAACATACCCACAATACTCTTCTTCAAGAACGGAGAGGTGGTTGACAAGACCGTGGGCGCACTCTCAAAGGCTAAAATCGAAGAGAAATTCAAAGCACTCCTGTAAGTTATGGCCAGCATAGACGACGAACTGCGCATGGATGCTGACGAGAACGCACGCGAAATTGAGTTCATCCGCGAACAGATTCCGGCGGATCTGAAGGACAAATTCAGCGACGACGAACTGCTGTGCATACTCGACGCCACCGCAGACTACTACTTTGAGAGCGGCATACTTGAGGCTCAGCCCGACAAGGATGGCTACATAGACATCGACATGGAGGCTGTGGCCAGCCACGTGTGCCGCACTGTCAAGGAAGAGCAAGGCTTGGAAATGGATCCGTCCGACGTGTTTTTCGTGGTACAAGCCGACATGGACTTCCAGGAGCAGGACGATTAGCCTCTGCTAAACGGATTTTTCAAAAGGCTTTTGCTTAGCCTTTACCCGCTAAACATAGCCTTTATCCGCTAAAAACAGAACCTTTATCCGCTAAAAAACAGAACCTTTTAGCAAGCAAAAACAACAACGGTGCCCAGCCAACGACAATGGTTTGTCATAGGCTGGGCACCGTTTGGTGTTTGTAAGCGCTGCCGAACAACGTTATAACGAGCGCAACTTTGGCTCAAAAGTACATGAGGTTTTCGCCGAAAGAGAGCAACTTGGTTTTCCGAACCAGTTCCGTTTTTCGCCGAAAACGTATTTTTCCTCAGAACGAAACGGTGCGGCTGCCGTCGGCGTTTTCGGCAATTGTGACGCTCACGGCATCGTTTGGCAGGAGTTCCTCTATGAACGAAACGGTGCGGCTACCGTCTGCGTTCTCAGCAATTGTGACGCTCACGGCATCGCTTGGCAGGAGCTCCTCTATCAGTTCCGGCCACTCAATGAAGCAGACGGCACCGCTATAGAAGTAGTCTTCATAGCCCATGTCATACACTTCTTCGAGCTTTTTGATGCGGTAGAAGTCGAAATGGTAAACGATTTCACCGGTTGTGTCGGCGCGATACTCATTGACAATGGCGAATGTGGGCGACGTAATCACGTCACTTATGCCCATTTCCTCACACACTGCCTTGATGAATGTGGTTTTTCCTGCTCCCATCTTGCCGTAAAAGGCGAAGACAGTGGCTCCGTTCATGTTGGCAACAAACTGCTTTGCGGCCTCGCGGATGCCGTCCAAGTTGTCTATTCTTATCTCCATAGTAGATTTA
>CAVKVO010000173.1:0-5385 GCA_963659575.1 Prevotella sp. CAG:1031 | reverse complement strand
ATATAGGTTTTTGATGCTTGCAAATTTAGGTCAATTAAACGAAACGGCAAAGTAAAAGGCTCGGACAAGCCTTTTTTGTATCTTGTTTTTAATATATTTACCGAAAAAAAGAACAATTTTAGCACGCCGAAAGCATCGTTTTCGGTGATATAACCGGACTTTTAGGGTAAGAAAAGACCTCTAAACGAGGGTCTTCTGCATGACGACTGCATCGCGATAAGCGTGGCCGTCATACAGCCAATTGGCCAAATGAGCCGTGGAAGTATAGCCCATTTTGGAGAAAAGTTCCACAGAAGCAGCGTTATCGACATCGATAACGGCATAGAGTTGGTGGAGATGAAGCACACGGAGAGAATATTCCGCCACACGTTTCAGTGCTTCACTGGCATAGCCTTGTCTGCGAAAACTGTTGGCAATGACTATGCCCACTTCTGCGCGACGGTGTACAGGATTGAAGTCCACGACATCCACGATGCCCACAACAACACCTTCGTCGTTCTCAATCATCAGTCGCACCTGACCGTCCTTATAGATGTCGCCCACCGCCGAAGCGATATAATTGTGCAGAGTGTACCGCGAATAAGGCACATTGGTGGCACTCACGTTCCACAGATTCTGGTCGTTCTCTATGCGATAGAGCAAGTCCAGGTCTTCAGGTTCCATGGCGCGCAGCACTATACGCTTAGGATTGTTGTCGGCAGTGACGGTCATTTTATCGTTTCGTTTTGCGTTATAATAATCCTGTTGCGGCAGTTGTATGTGCCTATCTGAATGTTCTTGCGGCGATTGGCAGCCATCAGCGCAAGCATATCACTGTAGCTGAATGTGGAAGTGTCGAACACTACGTATGCCACAGCCTTGTCGTCGGTCTCCTCGCCAAGCTTTGCAATCATGTCGGCAACGTTTTCGCTCTCACGACAATAGCGTGCGGTGAGTCCCTTGCGTCGAGAAATGGATGCGCAAGCGTCAATCATGGGTTGTCCGCCAACGAACACATACGTGGCACAGGGAGTGTTGCGCGACAGGGCGAGAAACTTGCGCATGCCGTCGCACTGCATTTTTACTAATGCGAGCAACGCCTTGAAGTATATGGCCAGCTTGATGGGCAGCGAGATGCAGAAACTGAGGTGACCATAGTGCTTGCGAAAGAAGATGAGCATGGCACGATAGAACACATGGACGTAGCGGAACGAACTCTTGTGGGTGCTTTCGCCCTTGTAGTGGAGCATGGGTTGAGGCAGATACCAGTTTTCGTAGCCGCCCTTTAGCAGTCGGTACGACAGGTCAATGTCCTCGCCATACATAAAAAAGTCCTCGTCGAGCAGTCCCACACGGTCGAGAGCCTCGCGGCGGAGCATGAAGAAGGCACCGCTGACCACGTCTATCCGGCACGGTTCGTCCCATCCGAGATAGCTCATGTAGTAGCGTCCGAAGGTGTGACTCTTGGGAAAACAGGAACAAAGTCCGGCCATCTTGCAGAAAGCCACAAAGGGAGAAGGCAAACCGCGGCGCGATTCGGGTGCTTTGGTTCCGTTGGAGTTCTGCATGCGCACGCCTACGCCTCCCGATTTAGGGTGACTGTCCATGAAGTCAATCACGTTGCGAATCGTGTCTTCACCCACAATAGTATCAGGATTGAGCAGAAGCACATACTCTCCTTTGGTCTGACGTATGGCAAGATTGTTGGCACGAGCGAAACCGAGGTTATGGTTGCTATCTATCACCTCCACGCCACGACCACGGAAGCGATGGGAAAGATAGGCGGCAGAACCGTCCTTGGAGTTGTTGTCCACCACGACTACCTGACTGTCAATGCCTTTGAGAGCCTTTTCGAGACTGTTCAGACACTGTTCGGTGTAGTATTTGACGTTGTAGCTCACGATAACTACCGTCACCTTGGCAGTCTTCATTGGCAGTCCTCCTCTTTGTCGTTGTCCACCGACGGATATATACACAGCATGCAGAGCAAGAGTATGATGGCCATGTAGCCGAAGCGCGGCGACATGAAAGCATAATATAATAAGGTGTTGGCAAACATCGGGATGCCGAGCAGCAACAACCGCACTACAAAGACGTTGCCCTGTGCGTTCCATCTGCCCGACTCGACAGCTTCCGCCACACGTTTGAAGTGAAGAAAGCGCAAAGACAGCGGTGCGCAACCCATAGTGACGAGCACCATTACCGTGGCTGCGACAAACTCTGTCTGCTTCTCTACGGCCATCCAACCGTCGCTTATCACTCCCGTTTCAAACAGAAGCATGAGCAACAGCGACGCTCCTATGGTGCAAAAGTATGCTGCAAGCGGCCTTCTTCCTATCTTGTTTTTCATTGTTTTCGTCATAATTTTCCTCCGTCAAACGGCGTGCGGTTAATCAAAGAGCGTCCCAAAGTGACTTCATCGGCATATTCAAGTTCGTCGCCGACGGCTATTCCGCGGGCTATCACGCTGAGACGAACGTCATAGGGGGCAAGTTTTCGCGATATGTAGAAGTTGGTTGCGTCGCCTTCCATTGTTGGACTCAACGCGAGGATTACCTCATTGATGCCTCCTGCCGCCACTCTTGCCGCCAAGGAGTCAATCTCTATGTCGCCGGGACCCATGCCGTCCATGGGCGATATGACTCCTCCGAGCACATGATACAGTCCGTTGAACTGCTGAGTGTTTTCCACAGCCATCACGTCCTGCACGTTTTCTACCACACACACTGTGGTTTTGTCGCGCTTAGGATTGGAGCAAACAGGGCAAACGTCGGTGTCGCTCACGTTGTGACACACCGAGCAGAACTTGACACTTCGCCGCATTTCCGCCACGGTTTCGGCGAAACGCTCCACGTCGGCCTTGTCCTGACGCAGCAGGTGGAGCACAAGGCGCAAGGCAGTCTTGCGACCTATGCCCGGCAGTCGGGAAAACTCGCCAACGGCTTTCTCCAACAAACGTGAGGGATACTGCTGTTCCATGTTTAGTGATTAGCGTATGTCTATGATTCTATTTCACTGAGTTCGAGCCATCGCATGCTCTTCTCGTCCAGCTCTTCCTTGAGTTTAGGCAGGCGACGACTCTTCTCCGTCAAGTCCTCTATGCTGAGCGTTCCGCTGCACAAAGCCTCTTCCAGTTCGTGCTGTTCGGTTTCGAGGGCGGCAATCTCCTTTTCCAACTTGGCATACTCCGTCTTTTCCTTGAACGTCATGCGGCGGCGCGTTTCGTTGCGGTAGCTCTTCTTTTCAGCCTTAGGCTCCGCAGCCTTCGACTGCTCCTTGGCATCCTTGTTGGACTCCAGCGCACTCCATGTGCGGTATTGTGTGTAGTTGCCGGGGAAGTCCTTTATCTCGCCCTGACCTTTGAACACGAGCAAGTGATCAACCACCTTGTCCATGAAGTAGCGGTCGTGGCTGACAATGATAACACATCCGGGGAAGTCGGCAAGGTATTCCTCCAACACCTGCAGCGTAACGATGTCGAGGTCGTTGGTAGGTTCGTCGAGCACAAGGAAGTTGGGGTTCTTCATCAGCACCGTACACAAATAGAGCTTGCGGCGTTCGCCTCCACTAAGCTTATACACAAAGTTGTGCTGTTGTTCGGGTGTGAACATGAAATATTGCAGAAACTGCGATGCCGTCATGTGCCTACCCGAACCAAGGTCTATGTAGTCGGCAATGGCTGTGATAACGTCTATAACCTTTTGGTTGTCATCAAACTTCAGTCCTTCCTGTGAGAAATAACCGAAACGCACGGTGTCTCCCACAACGATACGTCCCTCGTCGGGCTGCTCCTGTCCCAAAAGCATCTTCACAAAGGTGGATTTACCGGTGCCGTTGTTGCCCACAATGCCCATTTTCTCAAAGCGGGCGAAGTTGTAGTAGAAGTCTTTCATTATGACGTGTTCCGTCCCGAAAGCCTTGGAGATATACTGGCACTCGAAAATCTTGCTACCTATATATACGTTGCTGGCCTTCAACCTTACCTGACGCTCCTCTACACGCTGCTTGGCCACTCGCTCCAGTTCATAAAAGGCATCCTCACGGTATTTAGCCTTGTGTCCGCGAGCCTGTGGCATGCGCCGCATCCATTCCAGTTCGGTTCTGTACAGATTGTTGGCACGGGCTATCTCGGCTCGGCGCGCATCTATGCGTTCCTGCCGCTTTTCAAGATAGTAACTGTAGTTGCCGCGATAGGTATATATGGTGCGGTCGTCAAGTTCCATTATCACGCTGCACACCCTATCGAGAAAGAATCGGTCGTGAGTGACCATAAGCAGAGTGCGGTTGCCACGGGCGAGGAATCCCTCAAGCCACTCAATCATTTCGAGATCGAGGTGGTTGGTTGGTTCATCAAGAATGAGTAAATCCGGTTCGGTAATGAGCACGTTTGCCAGTGCCACGCGTTTTCTCTGACCTCCGCTAAGCTGTCCCATGGGTTGGCTCAGGTCGGTTATCTTCAACTTGGTCAGTATTTGTTTGGCCTTAAGCACCTTCTCGTCTTCGCCATTGTGATTGAAACAAGCGTCAAGCACCGACTCGTTGGCGTCAAACGCAGGTGACTGCTCAAGGAAACCCACCTTCAGGTCGCGGCGGAAAACAATCTCGCCAGTGTCAGCACTCTCCTTGCCGGCAATAATAGACAGCAGCGTAGACTTGCCAGTGCCGTTGCGGGCTATGAGACCAACCTTCTGGCCTTCCGAAACACTGAGGTTGATATTGTCGAACAACCTCAACGCGCCGAACGACTTGCTCAGTCCCTGTACGTCAAGAAACGGTGTGTCCTTAGCCATTGCTCTCCTCTGTCAGCGTTTTGTTTATGCTTTCTATGTAGTCGAGCAGTTCGTCGCGCCCGGTTTTCTTCTCTGACGATGTGACGAACATCGGCGGCATCTCTTCCCACTGCTCCGACAACACCTTTTTATATGCTTCCACGGCAGCGTTTGCCTTTGCTCCGCTTAGTTTGTCGGCCTTGGTAAATACTATGGTGAAGGGAATACCGCTCTCTCCGAGCCATGTTATGAAATCCAGGTCAATCTTTTGCGCCTCGTGGCGAATGTCCACAAGTACAAAAAGGTTCACCAACTGCTCCCTTTGCAGTATGTAGCCGTTGATCATCTGCTCCAGTTTCTTCTGTTCCTTCTTGGAACGCTTGGCGAAACCGTAGCCGGGAAGGTCCACGATATACCACTCGCGGTTTATTATAAAGTGGTTTATGAGCAGCGTCTTGCCGGGTAGAGCCGATGTCTTGGCCAACTTCTTGTTGTTGCACAGCATGTTGATGAGGCTCGACTTGCCCACGTTCGACCGTCCGATGAACGCATATTCGGGCTTGTTGTCATTGGGACACATGGCCACATTGGGGGCACTGAGTGTAAATTCGGCCTGTTTTATATCCATAAGTTATAG
>CAVKVO010000172.1:0-5429 GCA_963659575.1 Prevotella sp. CAG:1031 | reverse complement strand
CTGCCACGTTGTTCATGTTCATACCGAACATCAAGCAACGCACGTTGTGAGCGTCGGCAACGGCTGCTGCCACGCGCGCCCATACTGCAATCTGCTTCTGAGCTTCCTCGCTCTTCCAGTAGCCAACCACCACCTTGCGCTGTACACGCATACGGGTGCAGATGTGGCCAAACTCGATGTCACCGTGAGCCGACTGGTTGAGGTTCATGAAGTCCATGTCGATGTCCTTCCAGGGCAGTTCGGCGTTGTATTGTGTGTGGAAGTGGAGCAGAGGCTTCTTCAGTGCCTGCAATCCCTTGATCCACATCTTTGCGGGAGAGAATGTGTGCATCCATGTGATGATACCCACACACTTGTCGTCGTTGTTGCTGGCCTTCATTATTGCCTCAACCTCTGCCGACGAGTTGGCGGTGCCTTTGTACACCACTTTTATAGGAATGATACCACTGTTGTTCAGTCCGTCCACCATATCCTTTGAGTGGCCGTCAACAATCTTAACCGTTTCGCCTCCGTAGAGAAGCTGTGCACCGGTTACAAACCAAATCTCGTAATTCTCAAATGCCTTAATCATAGTTGTAGTATTTTTAGTTGTAGTTTATGTCTTTTTGCAATGCTTGATAACAGCTTGTCTGACTTGTTGCTCAAGCATTGCGTTGATATCTTTTGTTGTTGTCGCTTATTGCTTCTTTTTCTGTCCGTAGTAAGCGTTAGGGCCGTGCTTGCGGCTGAAGTGTTTCTCCACGAGGAGCGGATTCATCGTGGTGTTGGGGTTGACGGAGAACGACACGAATGCCATCTTTGCCACCTGTTCCATCACCACTGCGTTGTAAACAGCGTTGTCCGGGTCCTTGCCCCAAGAGAACGGACCGTGGTTCTTCACGAGTACACCGGGTGTGTGTACGGGATTGATGCCACCTTCCTTTATGCGCTTCACGATTACGTTGCCTGTCTCCAGCTCATAGTCGCCGTTCACTTCAGCGGCGGTCATGTCGGCAGTGCAGGGTATTGAGTCGTGGAAATAGTCGGCGTGTGTAGTGCCGATGTTGGGTATGTCCTTGCCGGCTTGTGCCCAGGCTGTGGCATAGGTGGAGTGGGTGTGTACGATGCCGCCTATCTCGGGGAAAGCCCTGTACAGCACGAGGTGCGTGGGAGTGTCTGACGACGGGTTGAGTTCGCCTTCCACAACCTTTCCCGTGTTCAAATCTACCACAACCATGTCGCTTGCCTTCATCGTGTCATAGCTTACGCCCGACGGCTTTATCACCACCAGTCCGCGCTCGCGGTCTATGCCCGACACGTTGCCCCACGTGAATATCACCAGATTGTGTTTCACAAGGTCAAGGTTGGCCTGAAACACTTTCTCTTTCAGTTCTTCAATCTCAATCATGATAGTTGTTATAATTTAAAGTTAGAGTCGTTTTTATAGGTATTCTTGTTGAAACGGTACATGAACGCACCGCGTTTGGAACTTTTCTTGTCTATCTGGTCTGTCTTTTCGATGAATTTCATCTCTTTTACGCGCTTGCGGAAGTTGCGCTTGTCAACCTCTTCTCCGCTGATGGCTTCATACACGTGCTGCAACTGCGTGAGTGTGAACAGTTCGGGCAGCAGGTTGAAGCTGATGGGTTCGCACGAAATCTTCTCTCTCATCATCGTCCGCGCCTTGTGTATCATCTGCAAGTGGTCGGAGTAGAGTGGGGGAATGTCGTCGAAAGCCACCCATTTCAGTCCGTGTTGCTCCATGAGCGACTTGTCGTAGTCCCTTACGTTTATCATGGAGTAGTACACAATGGATATCACGCGCTCGCCAGGGTCACGGTCAACATTGCCGAACGCTCCCACTTGGCGCATGTACAGACTGGTCAACCCGGTAAGTTCCGACAGAACTCTTGTGGCTGCGGCGTCAATGCTCTCATTGCCTCCGACGAAGCCACCGTAGACTGACCACTGTCCGCGTCCGGGATCCATCTGGCGCTTGCCTATGAGCACCTTCAGTTCTCCCTCGTCAAAGCCGAACACGATGCAGTCTACCGATACGTAAACTTTGGAGTGGGTTTCGTAAAATCCAGTCATTCCGATTGACCTGTTGTCTGGTTATGGCGTGGCGGACAACAGTGTGTGGCCGCCACGCCATACATTACACATTATACATTATATATGTGTATTACCAGAAGTAAATGTAGAATGCTGCGCAGAGGCCGATAACAAAGAGTGTACCGATGATATCGAATGCGCCCCAGCTCTCACGGATGGACTTCTTGAAGTCTGACGTGAAGGTGATAGCTTCCACTTGCTCCTTGCTCGGTGCGGGAGTAAAGCAGCTCACCACCACCATGAAGACAATGAGGAACACGAGCAACCAGCACTCAAACACGAGCCAGTTGGTCTGCCAGAACCAAGCGGTGTACTCCCAGAATGCACCGTCCATCGTTGCCTTACCAGTATCTGTAATCACGTTGGTCACGAGGCGCAGCATACCGATGAGGAAACCGAAGATCATGGTGTACTCACCTGCCTTAGGAGTAATCTTCTTGAAGAAGATACCCATGGCGAACACTGCCACCATCGACGGAGCGAGGAGCGACTGGATACCCTGGAGATAGTTGTACAGGGTGTCCATCTTCATCATGATGGGCAACCATGCGAAACCAAGGACAACCACTACCACTGTTGCCACGCGGCCTACGAACACGTAGTGGGCCTCAGACATACCCTTCTTCAAAGGCTTGTAGAAGTCTTCGGTGAAGAGGGTTGCGCAACTGTTGAAGAATGCTGCCAAAGAGGCTACGAGAGCGCAGACGAAACCGATGGTGACGAAGCCCTTGAAACCTACGGGCAACACGGTCTTAACCATGATGGCGAAGGCTGCGTCGGTCACTTCCATCTCGATGGCACCTTTCTGTGCCAGGGCTGCTGCAATCATACCCGGAATGAGGAACATGAAGCAAGGCAGAACCTTGAAGAAACCTGCGGCGATAGTACCGCGGCGAGCGCGCTTCATCACTTCGGCGTTGCTCTCGCCAGGTCTCTGACCGAGCACACGCTGAACGATGTGCTGGTCGGTACACCAGTACCAGAAACCGATGATAGTAGCTCCGAGGAACACTGTGAATCCGGGATAATCCAGGAACATTTCGTCACCAGCCTCCCAGTGGAACATGTGGGTTGTGCCGTAGCCGTTGTTTAGCTTGCTGCAATAGTCAATCATGTCGGCCCAACCAGCTGTTATGCTGCCGCCGCCGAGAGATGCCAGTCCGAGGAAGAGCACCATGAAGGCTCCGATGATAAGGATAGGTGTCTGTATGGTGGAGAGGGTCATCACACCCTTCATACCGCCGAACACGGTGAAGATGGTTGTCAGCACGATGAGTCCGATGGCTCCTACCCAGAAGTTCAGTCCCCAAAGATACTCGAAGAAGATACCACCGGTCAGTGCGGTCACACTCACCTTGGTGAGGATGTAGGCCACGAGGGTGATGATGGAGAGCCATGAAC
Source organism: Prevotella sp. CAG:1031 (assembly GCA_963659575.1). GTDB lineage: Bacteria > Bacteroidota > Bacteroidia > Bacteroidales > Bacteroidaceae > Prevotella. The sequence continues at coordinate 1,934 of CAVKVO010000172.1, read as the reverse complement.
CTGTGCGCTGTGTGTAGCGGAACTTCAGGAAGTCGGGCATGGTGATGATTTTACCCATCTTGTTGATGAGCAACTGATAGAACGGTACGAACAACCATCCCAAGATGAGGATCATCCAGCCCTGCATCTCCCAGTGTGCCATACCCACGCCGCTCTTGGCGCCGGTGCCGGCGAGTCCCACGAGGTGCTCCGAACCGATGTTGGCGGCGAAGATGGCCATACCGATTACATACCAAGGCTCTCCTTTACCGAAGAGGTAGGCTGAAGAGTCTTCGCCTTTCTGTGCTTTTCTGTCTTTTACGATAGCGTGCCATACTGCCCACACCACGCCGATAAATCCAATGGCGAGCACGAGCCAGTCAAGCCATACAAATTCTGTTGAATGCCAGTTCATTTTGTCTTTTAGTTATTGGTAATTAGTTGTTGATAATATTAGGTTTTCTTACTTGCTTTATTAGCCTCACCTTTTACTTTGTGCTGAACTTGTAAGCCACGTGGCTGTGGTACTTCTCGCCCGGTTTGAGATAGGGTGAAGGCCAGTTCTTCTTGTTGGGAGAGTCGGGATATTTCTGACTTTCCAGGCAAACCGACACGTGCTTGGGATACTTGATGCCGTGCTTGCAGCTGATGCCTGTGCCCTGGAAGTTGCCTGTGTACACCTGTACACCGGGTTCGTTGGTGAACATTTCGAGCAGGATGCCAGTCTTGGGCGAGTAGAGTGATGCGCATACGGTGGCGTCGTCGCCCTTGCCGTCCTTGTATGTGTTGAGACACCAGTTGTGGTCGTAGCCTGTTGCGTTGCGAATCTGGTCAAACGTGGTGTCGTTTATCGTCTCTTCAATGGCGTGTGCCTTGCGGAAGTCCATCGGAGTGCCTTCCACCGGCTTTATCTCGCCTGTTGTCATGTAAGTAGAGTCAGCAGGAGTGTAGTTGTCGGCGTTGATGTAGAGCACCATGTCCATGCCTTCTTTCGACGGGTCGCCGTTGAGGTTGAAGTAGCTGTGGTTGGTCATGTTGATCACCGTCTCCTTGTCTGTCGTGGCGTCAAACGATATGTCGAGAGTGTTGTTGCTCAACAGTTTGTATGTCGTCGTTGCAGTAACCGTGCCGGGGAAGTTGTTGTCTCCGTCGGGCGAAATTATCGTCAGTTCGAGTGTCGTGTCGTTGGGCTGCTTGGCATCGTAAACCTGATACATCCATCCCGAAGGACCTCCGTGCAGACAGTGACCGAAGTTGTTTTGCGGCAGTTGATATTCCTTGCCGTCCACGGTTATCTTACCTTTATTTATACGGTTGGCATAGCGTCCCACAGAAGAACCGTAGTCGCTCGGTGAGTTCACCGTGTCGGCATACTGCGCAATGTTGTCATAACCCAGCACCACGTCGGTTGGTTTGCCGTCCTTGTCGGGCACAACGAGCGACACCACGCGTCCGCCAAAGTTGGTGATGCACACTTCCATGCCGCTCTTGTTCTTCAGAGTGAACAGTGCCGTCTTCTTGCCGTTGATTGTCGAGTCGAAAGCGGCAGGGTTAAGTCCGGATACTGTAGTTTCCGTCTGGCTGCCTGATGCGCATGACGCAAGCATTGCCACGGCAACGCCAGTCATTGCAACAAGTGATTTTGCATTTTTCATTGTCAAAAAGTTGTTAGTTGCTTATAAAGATTATATTATTTGGGTGTAAAAATACAACGAATAATCCAAATAGCAAAGGTTTCATGGCAGAAAAAACGGCAATAGGGTGTATTTTATACACTTTTCTCGCCGGTTTAACGGTCTTAAACAGTAAAACGGTGGATTTGGGGGCGAACGAGAGGCATCGAAGAGCCGTTGCTTATATATATAAATAGGTATAGCAATAGTGTCGGTGCGGACTGTTTTGTGGTGCTGAAGCTCATCATTAGCATGGCAAAATCTTAGGTCTGTATATATCAC
>CAVKVO010000171.1:0-5459 GCA_963659575.1 Prevotella sp. CAG:1031 | reverse complement strand
GCGTAGGTTGAACCAAAGAGGCACAACGCTATGAAAACAATTTTTCTCATGGCTTTAGGCTTTAAGAGTTAATGCTCAAGGAATAACACTTATGGATTATTCCTTGAACATTAACAAAAGTATAGTTGATTTGTATAGAAATAGAGACTTATTGCATGCGCTGCAAACCTTCCCAACGCACGTTCCAAGTGCCGTCTTTTGGGAAACCGGGGTTGTTGGGCTCGGCGCATCCGTCCCATCCGGCGCACATCATTGCCACGGCGTCGAGCAGACTGCCGTTGCCGGGCAGGTAGAGGCGCAGACGCTTAGGCTCCTGGAAATTGTGGCCGTTGACGAGATAGGTGTTCTTGCCCTTGTCGATGAGCAGTGCCTTGAGTGCCGTTTCGGGCTGGCCGAGGCGTGCGGCGCACATGGCAATCATGCCGTAGTCCCATCCCCAAGTGGTGCCCCAGTTCCAGTTGTCCATAGCCCAGTTGAGCGTGTTCTTCATCTTCTCTGTGTCGTAGAGGCCGGCATAGGGCAGCAAACCGCACGCTCCGAGCACTGCGGGATGGTCGCTGCGCGATTTCAAAGCGAAGTCTTCAGCCGAAATCTGCTTGCGTCCGCTTTGTTCGGGAGTGGTAAAGGGGTCGAATTTGGCCGACTTTGCACTGCTGTCAAATGCGGTGAGAGGTTCTCCTGCTTGGTATATGCCGTCCTTTTCGGCGAGCGGAGCCATGTTGGCAATCACGTTGTCCCACTCGGCGTTGCGCTCTTTGCCCTGGCGTTCGCGCCACTTTTGAGCCACACCAAGGGCGTAGCACCAGTAGGCTTGCTCGAAAGGATGATTGAAAGAGAAGTCCTTAGACATGGATTCCTGCATGGCGGTGGCTCCGAAGAGCTTGATTTTGCCCTTGCCCTTGGCGCACGACTTGGCGAAGTCGGCCATGAACTCGGCTGTTTCTTCCACGCATTTGCCGTATTCTTGCAGCGTTGCGCTCGTCGGGTCGGCGCGATACATCTCCTCGGCGAGGTATATGTAGTGCGGTTGTTGCCACAACAGGAACGAACCGGTGTTGGATGGAGCTTCGCCAGCGTCGGGATCGGTCATCTTCATCCAGCGTATTCCCTTGAAACCTTGGCGCTCGGCAATCTGCTTGGCCACGGGATAAGCCTTGTCGTTGTACCACTTGAGCATGTCGGCCACGGCTTCGGGACGATTCCAAAGCGCGAAGTCGAGGGCGTGCCAATAGGTCATCTCAAGGTGAGGACGGCCATACCATGAGTTGTAGGTGAGTCCCGTTTCCTGCGGAGGCATGTTGTTGGCGCAGTTGATGGCGGTGAGGTATTGCGAGAGCACCGTGCGGCGTTCAAGTTCCTTGGCTCTTGGGTCGGTGCAAAGGGAGAAGTCGACGATGGCACCGCTATACCAGAAGCGTGGCCAATACTTCATTGTGGCTTTCAGAGCCTTGTCGTAAGCAAAGGGAGCATCCTTGCGCTTGTTGTTGATGTTCTCCTCGGTGTATTCAACGCAGAGAGTGAGCACATCATCTTCCTTAGGCATGAGACAGAAGTTGTGCGGCGCACCATGCTCAAGTGTGGCCTTGCCCTCCCATTGCAGCTTTACATAATATGTGGTGCCGTCGATGGTGTGCTCAATGATGGCTGAATGGTCGTCAGACTTGATGATTTTCGACTGGTGAAGGTCGTTTTTGGTGGCGTAGTCGTTGGCATCGTCGGCGTGCTTGCCAGTGGGATAGGGCAGGTCGAGCACCACAGAGATGTTGCCGCGCTTCAGCAAATCGCTCTTGATGCGGGTGAAAATGGCGTCCTTGTCGCTCATGCAACCAGTGGAAACCTCCACGGGAGTGCCTTTCACGGTGTATTTGGAGTTGACCATACCGTCCCAAAGAGCCAACTCTTGGTGTATGTCTTTGATGTCGTCGATGGTGAACGCGCTTCCTGTGCCGTCGCCTGACGCAAAGCGCAGACCCACGGTGCCGAGGTTCAAACGGTGGGGATTGGCGCGAAAATAGTTGGTTGCGTCCTTGTTGCGACCGTCTTGCTTATACTCCACGGCATACACTTCCTTGTGGCCGTGACCAAGGTCAAATGCCTTTTCGGTCTCGGAAGGAGTGAGATTCTTGGTGTTTTTGAACGAGTGCCATCCCCAATCGGACATGGTGGTGAGTGGAATACCGTTCTTGTAGGTTTGCGGAAAACTCTGCAAACCGGTTACATCTACTGTGGCGGCGAAGTGTCCGTTGCCCACAGTGAATGCTCCCAGGGTGTCCACCTTGTTCACAATGGGGTTGTTACGAGTAACCACAGCCTGGCGGTCGATGCTGGCTGTGGTGTTGTTGGTGTCATATCCGAGGGCTTCCATCTCAAGCGAAGCCCAGATGAACGGGCCAATGCCCTTTGCGTCGTTGTCTCTAACCTGTTCGCTCAGGTAGTATTGATACGAACCGTCGCGCCGTTTGTTCTCCTTTACCTTTGGCGCGGCCTTCTTCACAGCATCGCTAACGCCCGGGCCAAGGCCAGCCACGGCGCAGCAGTTGGTGAGCGAAATGGTCTTGTCGGGGTTCACTTTGATGAACTTGTTGATGATGCCCCTATAAGCTCTTATGCCCGCGTCGCGGTATTTGGCTCCGAGATAGCCCTTGCGGTAGGCTTTGAGCAGCGAGTAGGCGAACATCGACGAGCACGTTGCTTCGAGGTAGTTGCCCTTGCCTGTGGGACTGTCCATCACCTGATACCACACTCCCGACTTCTTGTCCTGCCATTTAATCACTGCGTCGAGGTCTTTCCTCAGCAGTTCTATCACCTCTCCGCGGCGCGAGTAGTTCTCTGGCAGAGCGTCGAGCAGTTCGATGAGAGCCATGGTGTACCAGCCTTGGGCGCGTCCCCAGCAGTGTTGCGAAAGTCCGGTGGTCTTGTCGGCCCAAAACATCTGGCGAGTCTCGTCCCACGCATGACGGTTGAGTCCCGTCTTCGGGTCTATTGTGCGCTCGTAGGTCTTCTTTATCTGGTCAACGGCATCGTCGTATATCTTCTGCGCCTTCTTGTCTTTCAGCAGCATATTGGCCGTGAGGGTATAGTAAGGAAGCCCCATGAAGATTCCGTCGAGCCACACCTGGTATGCGTAGATGGCCTTGTGCCAATACACGCCCTCGTTGGTGCGCGGCTGCTTCTCCAACTGCTTCATCAGCGTTTGCAGAGCCTTGAGATTCTTGGCTTCGGGATATTCCTTATACATACGGGCAACAAAATGGCCGGTACGTATCTGGTCGAGGTTGTAGTCTTCGAGCTTGTAGCCACGTATCTCGCCCTTGGAGTTGATCATGGTGTCGGTGTACATCTGGCAATACTGCCTGATTTTGTCGTCGCCATATTTAAGATAGGTGTCGAGCATGGCCTCAAGTTCTATGCCCATGACATAGCTCCACTTGGGTTTCTTGGCAAAATCGAGCATGTATGACTGCGGCGAACGCTTCATTTCCGATGCGGTCATCCACTGGCTGTAGTGCTTGTAGGGCATCTCGGTGAGCGACAGACCGCCGTTGATGTACAGGTTGTCGAAGTTCACGTTGCGTGTCTGACCTTTGATGTAGTTGCCTTCGGCCACGCCGTTGAACTTGCAGTTCTTTACATTGATGTCATACACGTTGGTGCAAGTGTCGAGGGCGATTATCTGCACGCCATACTTGCTCTTCTGACACGTGATGTTTTCAACGTTGATGTTGCGCACTGTGGGCAGATAGCCGCGGCAACAAATCTCGTTGTGCTCATAGTCGAGGTTGATTTTCAGCACCGATTCGCCGCACTGTCCCACGGTGATGTTGCGGGCATTGATGTTTTCAATCACTCCGCCGCGGCAGGTGTTGGTCTTTATGCGAATCACACGCTCCAGGTTGGGACTGTCCATCTTGTTGTTCTCGGCAAACACGTTGCGGCATCCGCCGGATATTTCGCTGCCAATCACCACGCCGCCGTGACCGTTTTGCATCTCACAGTTGCGTATGATGATGTTTTCGCTCGGCTTGTTCCACAGGCGACCGTCGTTGTTGCGTCCGCTCTTTATGGCAATGCAGTCGTCGCCGGTGTTGAAGAAGCAGTTCTCGATGAGCACGCCATCGCACGACTCGGGGTCGCAACCGTCACCGTTGGGGCCGTCGTTGTTGATGTGTACGCCGCGCACGGTGATGTTTTTGGACAACAAGGGGTGTATCACCCAAAACGGCGAACGCAACAATGTGACGTTCTCAATGAGTATGCCGTCGCACTGGTTGAGATTGATGAGCTGCGGGCGCAGTCCGTCTTTCGGACCGAAACGCCTTTCGTTCATGTCCACGCCGTCTTCGGCTTGTTTGAGCAGCTTTGCGCGACTGCCCATGTTCTGTCCTATCATGCCGGTGCGCCATCCGTAGCGCGCTGCTCCGCACCATTTCCACCACGTCTCGTTGGTTCCGCCACCGTCAATCACACCTTCACCGGTGATGGCGATGTCGTTTTGCTTGTAGGCATAGATACATGGCGACAGGTTCCAGCAGTCCAGACCTTCCCATCGGGTCGGTACCACGGGATAAAGTTCGGGTTCAAAGGCGAAAAGGAGTGTTGCACCCTTTTCCACCACGAGGTTCACCTTGCTTTTCAGCGTGATTGCGCCAGTGTTGTATGTGCCTGCGGGCACCACAACCTTGCCGCCGCCAGCCTTTGAGCATGCGGTGATGGCCTTGTTGATGGCTTTTTGGTTTGTCGCAGCCGTAGCTTTGGGGCTTGCGCCATACTTAGTAATGTTGAAAACCTTGTCAGACAGCTTGGGCAGTCTGATGCTTTTCTCTATTTGCTTGTACTGTGTGTCCCATCCGTCGGCCATTGCCACAACAGGGAACAACAGGCACAGAAGCAGTAAGCGTAGACTTTTCATGTTGTTATATCGGTTTTTATGTTTTATTTATAGTGGTTCCTTTGTTTATTTATAGTGGTTCTATGTTTTATTTATAGTTGCTATGTCTTGTTTATAGAAGTTACTATGTCTTATTAATAGTGCTTTCTATGGACGTTTCTGTGGCGTTTTTAAGAAATCAGGCCGGATCTTCGCAGAGGCGGCCTGATGAAATTCTACTACTAAACAATGAGGGGATCATCATTAAACCTAATGAATAACTCTCTACTATTATATATAGATTCTATGGTAAAATATCTTCGTCTTTCACGGGTTGCACTTTGGTGTCAGTGCTTTTGACGTTTGCAAAGATAGATTTATTCGTATTACGCAGGTAGGATTAATTGTTTTAATTATATGAATAATTATCAAACGTCTGGAAATCTGTGCGTTGTAGATGCAAAAATAATACGATTATATATGCTAAACGGCCGAGTTAACAGTGTTAACTCGGCCGTTTAGGTATCGAAAATATTTGTTTTGCTATTGCTTCAACGTCGTTTTATAATCGTTTGAACATTTTCTTTAGTAT
>CAVKVO010000170.1:0-5470 GCA_963659575.1 Prevotella sp. CAG:1031 | reverse complement strand
CGGCTTCAGGTTTCTGATTTCGCTCATAAGGCAATAAATTTATTTTGTATGGTTTGTGTGGTTGCTTAAATGCATCGGGACAAACGGTTGCCCCAAGGCTTGCAGCCCTTGTTTCCTTGGTTATGTTCTGTCGGCATCGGTCTGCGCTGCGGTTTCCGGCGCGATGCTTTCCCTGTCTACTCCCACTGTTTTGGTGAATGCGAGCGCACCCACGGCCACCACGCCGAGCACCACCATGAGCATAGTCTGCACGGTGTGTACTATCAGCACGAAGTATAGTGCTTCGGTTTCGCCCACTCCGTAGAGTATGAGCATGGTCTTCACGGCGAAATGCCACGGACCCGCACCGTTTGGCGTGGGCACTATCACCGCTATGCTGCCCACGACGAAGGTGACCAGGGCGCAGGCGAAGCCCAGCGACGAGGTGAAGTCGAAGCAGAAAAACGTGAGATAGTAGTGGAAGAAGTAGCTCGCCCAGATGCCGAAGGTGAGCAGCAAGAAGAGCGGAATGTTCTTCACGTGGCGCAGCGAAACCACACCTTGCCATATTCCGCCAAGCGTTGCTTTCACCTTATTATATATATATAGCTTCTTGAGCAGCAGGTGGAGCAGAGCCAAAACGGCCACTGCGCAAATGGCTGTGACGAGATATCCCGTGGCAGAAAAGCTGCCTAGTATGGCGTTGAGGCTCGTGCCGGTCTTGTCGAAGAACGTGGTGAAGACGTGGAATTGGCACAAGAGAGTGAGTCCCGTGACCAGCAGCACCACGAGGGAGTCTATGGCGCGCTCCGTGACCACCGTTCCGAGAGCCTTGGCAAACGACACTCCGTCGTAGCGTTTGAGCACTCCGCAGCGCATGAACTCGCCTATGCGCGGCACCACGAGACTGGCTGCGTATGACAGGAATATCGAATTGACACACGTGCCCGACCGTGGACGTTCGCCCACAGGCTCCAGCGTCTGTTTCCATCGCCATCCTCTGAACACGTGGGCACTAACGCCGAACGGGAAAGAGAGCAGCATCCAGCTCCAGTCCATCTCGTTGAACAGCACGTGCTCGATGCTCTTGAAGTCGAAGTCGCGGTACATCCAATACAGGATTGCACCTCCAAGCAGCAGCGGCAGCGCCACTTTCACCGAACCGTTCACTATCTTTCGCCAGTCCATAACTATCGGCAAAGTTAATGCAATTCGCAGACAAAGCAAAGAAAACGTGCCGTTATTATGTGTATGAGAGGTTCTGTCCGATGTAGAGACGGTGCCTTTAGGTGGCGAAAAGGCGGTCTTTGGAGATGTAACGATGCCACTTGCGAAAAATAACCATGCCACTTACGCCTCGTAACTATGCCACTTACGCACCGTAACTGGCCCACTTACGGGTCGTAACTGGGCCACTTTCAGTCCGAAACCAAACCGTTTGCTTTCGCTTACAGTATCGTATTATAATCTAAAATATACATCTTTATATAATCAAATACACCGCTTTTGCTTACGATTTTTCGATCTCTTTCTGCGGACAACCTGCTCTTGGTCTCTGCTTACCGTTTGTCAAGGTCGTAAAACCCGGCGAAACTGACCCCGAACTGTCGTTTATGCATAAAATTTATGTAACTTTGCATAATACAAACACAAACTCTGTTGCCACTCGTTTGCACAGACTTCATACCGTTTGTCTCTATGACACCAACGACCGACACATCACATATCGCCCGAAAGGACCGCAGGTTGAGCGTGATAATCCCCGTGTACAACATGGAGGACAGTCTCGACAGGTGCGTGGCGAGCGTGGCGGAACAAGACTGTGAGGACTTGGAGATAATCCTTGTGGACGACGGGTCGACGGATGGCAGTGCGGCTCTGTGCGACAAATGGGCTGAGCGCGACGATAGGGTAGTGGTGGTGCACAAGCGCAACGGCGGACTGAGCGACGCGCGAAACTGCGGACTGGACTCCGCCACGGGCAATCTCGTGACCTTTGTTGACGCTGACGACTTTGTGGCGTGCGGCACCTACAGCAGTGTGCTGGACGCGATGGACGACGACTGCGACATCATGGAGTTTCCCATAATCAGGTTTTACGGCACTGACCGTCAGACTACGCTGTCGTTCGGCGGCGAAACGTATACCGACAAGACCGACTACTGGTTGCGAGGCAAGGCTTACGCCCACTCATACATGTGCAACAAGATATTCCGCTGGCGTCTCTTCGAGAGTGTACATTTTCCCGTGGGACTGCTTTTCGAGGATGCCCACACTCTGCCGCGGCTGCTCAACCACTGCTGCAAGGTGTGCACCACGAGTCATGGACTGTACTGCTACTGCGACAACCCCCGGAGCATCACCGCCACTGCCGACGGCAAGGCTCTCCGAACGCTGCTTGAGGCTCATTTGGCCACGGGAATGGTCACATCCGACGAGACATACTATCTGCACGTGCTCAACATCCAGCTTAGCGTGTGCGGCATGACGGGCGAACGGCCCATGCTTCCGCCAATGCGGATAAGTCGTTTCAAGGGTCTCAACGCGGCCATGATGGTAAAGGTTGTGGCTCTGAATATATTTGGACTGAACAGCTTATGCAAAATATACAGAACAATATGCAGGACAATGCGCCGTTGGTGAGTTTCATCGTCACGGCCTACAACTTGCCGCCCGACATGCTGCGCGAGTGCATAGGCAGCATCGTGGCGTTGTCGTTGGGGCGCGACGAGCGCGAGATAATCGTGGTGGACGACGGCTCTGACGCTTTTGCCATCAACGACTTGGTCGACTACTGCGACGACATCGTTTATCTGCGGCAGCCGAACCAAGGACTTTCGTGCGCCAGAAACAATGGTCTGAAAATGGCCACGGGCAAGTACATACAGTTTGTCGATGGCGACGACTGTCTGCTTCAGGCGCAGTATGAGCATTGTCTCGATTTGGTGAGATACTACGACACGGACATTGTTTACTTCAACTTCACCAACAAGAGGGAGGCGAGTGTGCCATACAAGCACTCGGAGCCTGTGAGTGGCAGTGCATTCCTGCACAACAACAATCTGCGAGCCTCCGCTTGCAGCTACGTGTTCAGGGCGTCCATACTGCAAAACCTGCGCTTCACGCCCGGCATTCTGCACGAGGACGAGGAGTTCACGCCGCTCTTGTTCCTAAAGGCGGAGCGAGTGATGACCACCGACGCCAAGGCTTATTACTACCGGGAGAGGCAAAACTCCATAATGCACACCACATCCGACAAGCGCCACACGCTGCGACGACTGGAGGATATGGAGCGCGTGATACTGCGATTGAGGGACAAGGCAGGGCTTTTGCCGGAGGCCGACAGTGTGGCTCTCAACCGGAGAGTGGCTCAGTTGACCATGGACTATCTTTACAACACAATCGTATTGACCCGAAACGCAGACCATGTGGAGAAGGTGGTCAAGCGTCTCTACGACAAAGGACTGTTCCCCTTGCCTGACAAAAAGTACACCCGTAAATATCAATTGTTTGCCAAAGCCGCCCAAAGCAAGATGTGCAGGAGGCTCATGGTGATGGCTTTGCCTAAATTGTCGCGCTAAGTAATGAAGATACTCCTGTTGGGCGAATACAGCAACGTTCACTCCACACTGGCCGAGGGACTGCGGCAGTTGGGGCATGAGGTGACGGTGGTTTCAAACGGTGACTTCTGGAAAAACTATCCGCGCGACTACTCTCTCGTGCGCCGTCCGGGCAAACTCGGTGGCGCAATGCTCACGATGAAGGTGCTGGCGCTGCTGCCCAAACTGCGTGGCTACGATGTTGTGCAGCTCATAAACCCCCTGTTTGTGGAACTGAAGGCCGAACGGCTGTTTCCGCTCTACCGCTATCTGCGGCGCAACAACGGCAAGGTGGTGCTCGGGGCGTTCGGCATGGACTGGTATTGGGTGAACACGTGTGTGGAAAAGAAGCCGCTTCGCTACAGCGACTTCAACATCGGCGACACTCTGCGCACCAACAAGGATGCACTAAAGGAGCGCCGCGACTGGCTCGGCACGGCCAAGGGACAGCTCAATCAGCTGATTGCCGATGAGTGCGACGGCATCGTGGCCGGACTCTATGAGTATCTTGTGTGCTACAAGGATGCTTTTCCGCAGAAAACACAGTTCATCCCGTTTCCAATAAAGGCCGCTCCCGCAGGTGCTCCCGTGCCTCCCTGCGCCGACAAGCTCCGGCTGTTCATTGGCATCAACCGCGACCGCAGCGAATACAAAGGCACCGACATCATGCTCCGTGCGGCGCAGTATGTTCAGCAGAAGCATCCCGATAGGGTAGAGCTGCGCGTCGCCGAGTCGGTTCCCTTTGCCCAATACGTCGAAATGATGAACGGCAGCGACGCCATACTCGACCAGTTGTACAGCTATACGCCCGCGATGAACTCGCTCGAAGCCATGTCGCGCGGTATCGTCTGCATCGGTGGCGGTGAGGAGGAGAACTACCGCATACTTGGGGAGAACGAGCTGCGCCCGATAGTCAACGTGCAACCTTATTATAGTAGTGTAGTAACCGCTCTTGAACAGATGGCGGCTCATCCGGAACGCACCGCTTTGCTCAAATGGCAAAGCATGGAATACATCCGCCGTCATCACGATTACCTCAAAGTAGCACGACAGTACGAGGAGTTCTATTCGCAGTTATAATCGTCCTTCTTGTTACTTCTTATTTGGCTTTTGTGGATACTGACGATGGTATTCGATGCGTTCGTCGGTGGTATTCGTATCGATTGTCGTTGGCTTCTGTATCTCTTGCTATAACTTACCGCACTTCTCGTTACGTCTTATCGTGTCTTTCATGGTAACTCTATGCAATGTTTGTCGTGGCTTACTGTGTCTCTTTTGTCTCGCTAAGCAATGGCTTAGGCGTGATAAACGAAAAAGGCAGCAAGAGTTTGTTGTTCTCTTGCTGCCTTAAAGTCGGGATGACTGGACTCGAACCAGCGACCCCTACGTCCCGAACGTAGTGCGCTACCAACTGCGCTACATCCCGCTTTTGTTCTTTAGCGAGTGCAAAGGTAAAGCAAAAAAAACAAAAACGTGAATTTTTTCCTTCAAAAAAAATATTTAGAAAAATATCGCTGAAAAATTTGCAGGAACAGAAAAAAGTATCTACCTTTGCAACCGCAAACAAGAAACAAACAGTTTGGTGCCATAGCTCAGTTGGTAGAGCAAAGGACTGAAAATCCTTGTGTCCCCGGTTCGATTCCTGGTGGTACCACACTTACAAAGAGAACGCTGAATGGTTAGTCACTGACCGTCCAGCGTTTTTTCATATTCTTCCGCTTAGTAATGCGAATATCGGTATATGGAGGATAGAGAACAACTTTTGAAATGTACGCCAGACTTCGACCGCCTTGCCTTTACCGTCTTGGCTATCGAGGCTTCGGCGCAAAAGATGGGCATATCGCCGTCTGAAATGAGGAGGCGGTTGGATAAAGTGGGACTGATTAAGAGTC
>CAVKVO010000169.1:0-5476 GCA_963659575.1 Prevotella sp. CAG:1031 | reverse complement strand
ACTGATAGAAACCGTCGTAGCAGGCGCAGATGAAACCCTCCTTGCCGTCGCGGAAGCCACCCTTCAGCACATAAGCCTTGAAGAAACGGAAGAAAGGACGCCACAGAAGAGCCACTAAGCCATAACGCTTTCCGGTCTTTTTCTTTACCTCGTTTTCGGTGTAAAGGTTGGTCTTGTCCACCACAGTACGCACGGAATCGTCGGCCAAATGCACCAGAGCGAGGTCTTTGTTGCGCTTGTCGATATATTCGGTTGTGCCTTGCACTATCGGCAACGTGTGTACATAAGGAGGCCAAACGGAGCCTTCCCTGACAAAAAAGCGCAGTATGTAGTCGGGATAACGGCTGTGCATGAACCGTCCCATGAAGAAATTCTTGCGTGCGAGATACAGTCCCCGCGGACAGTCGGGCTTGCTGATGGCGGCATAGAGATAGTCGCGCAACTGCGGAGTTACCAGTTCGTCGGCGTCAACCACCAGAACCCACTCGCTACTGGCCGACTGTATGGCAAACGTGCGGGCAGGTTCGGCACTTACATAGTCCCGTTTCTCAAACGTCACAATGCGACAACCATGCCTTCGGGCTATCTCCACCGTGTCGTCGGTGCTCTCCATGTCACACACAACCACCTCGTCGAAACCCTTCACGGCATCGAGCACCCGGTCCAAATGACGCTGGGCGTTGTAGGTATTGATTACAACGGATATCTTTCCCTTACCTTCTGCCATAGCCAACAATTACTATTTCAAATCAGAATAAAACGACTTAATCAAGTCGCAGACGTAATCCACCTGTTCCAACTCCAGTTCATAGAACAGCGGCAGGCGCACAAGCCGGTCGGCATAGGCGTCGCAGTTGGGCAAATCGGGGCAATCTGCGGCGTGCGACGAGTAGTATTCGCTTTTGTGCAGCGGCAGGTAGTGGAACGGAGCCAGCACATCGTGCTCCTTCAGGAAACTTATCAGCCCAGAGCGTTCGTCCAGACTGCGGCACACGAGGTAGAACATGTGGGCGTTGTTGGTGGCATAATCGGGAATGTGAGGCAGACCTATCCTATCGGAAAGCGCCTGCAAGTTGAGCCAATAGCGCTCCCAAATCCTTTTGCGCTGCGTCTGTATGCGGTCAAGGTTTTCGAGTTGCGCCCACAAGAACGCCGCATTGATTTCGGCGGGCAGGAAAGAAGAACCCGTATCTACCCAACCGTATTTGTTGACAGCACCGCGGAAGAATGCAGCCCGGTTGGTTCCCTTCTCCCAGATTATCTCCGCACGAGGTTTGAAGCGTTCGTCGTTGACCACGAGCATACCGCCTTCGCCTCCTGCCGTTATGTTTTTCGTTTCGTGAAAGGAGAATGCACCCATGTGACCGATGCCTCCGAGAGCCTTACCCTTATAGAATGAGTCTATCGCCTGGGCGGCATCCTCAACGACAATGAGGCCATGTCGCTCAGCAACTGCCATTATCGCGTCCATGTCGCAAGCCACTCCAGCATAATGCACCGGCACGATGACACGCGTACGGGGCGTTACCATAGCCTCCAACTTAGCCGCATCGAGGTTCGGATTGCCGTCCATCGAGTCGGCAAACACCACCGTTGCCCCTTCGCGGATGAACGCCAAAGCAGTGGAAACGAACGTGTAGGACGGCACAATGACCTCATCGCCCGGTTTCAAGTCGCAGAGCATGGCGCACATCTCCAACGCATCCGTTCCGGAAGTGGTGAGCAGACACTTGCCGAAACCGTAACGCTGCTGCATAAACTCATCCACTTTCTTTGTGAACACGCCGTTGCCCGACAGTTTGCCTGTGGACACGGCCTGATACATATAGTGGGTTTCCTTACCCGTAAGGAATGGTTTGTTGAAAGGTATTGGTTGCATTGAAATTTGTTTTATGATTCGTCTAAAGGGATGTCAGAGCCAGATGTGATATATCTTGGTGACACTTTCCACAGCATAACCGTTTTCCTCATAGAAAAGGCACGCCGGAATGTTGGCCTTTTGTGTGGCTACGGAAATCTTCACGCCGTCGCCTACACGCTGGAAAAAGGATGTCATGAGAGCCGTTCCGATGCCTTTCCGCGCAGCTTTCTCCGCCGTTGCCACCAGTCCGATGTGCGCCGAGTTGCCATCAAGCTTCCACGTAAGGATGCCCAAAGTCTGCCCTTGTTCCCGATAGGCGAGCACATCGGTGGCGATAGTGCCGTTGAGCGACCGCTCCATCCACAGTTTATATAATGTAGGGAACACCGTCGGCGGCAGCTTTTCGTCCAGTTTGTAACGGGAATACTTGCCGCTAAGACAAGCCAGACCGAACAGTTCGTCGGTCATTTCCTCGCCAAGAATGGAAACGACACTGCCGTTTGTTTCCGAAGAAAGGCCGTGGTGGTTCAGTTGCGTATACACAACCTTCTCGTCAACGAGCCGGATGTCGTCGGACAAACACGCGTCAGGGACATCCACGCCTTTGAGATAAAGCAACTTGTAGCCACAGTTTCTTGCGCTTTCCAGTTCGTTGGAAAACGCAGCGGCATCGAACGCACTGGGAAGATAGAGGTTTCCCGTCTTGAAACCGAAATTGTCGGTGTCCCATTTAGCCAACTCTACCATCGCGATCCTCATCCATGTTAAACGTTTCTCCGACGATAAAGATTGGTCGGAGCTTCACTCTGTCGTATATCTTGCCGATGTACAGGCCGGTTATGCCCAGCATCATCGTGATTATGCCCACGGCAAACCAGATGGAGATGACCAAAGTGGTGAAGCCGCTGACCAGTATGCCGCCGAAAAGCCATTTGCAAAAGGTGTAGATGACGAACAGCAGGGACAAGATGACCGTGTAGAATCCGAAGCGCAACATCAGTCGGAGAGGTTTGTCGGAGAAGCCAATCATGTTGTCGCTGGCCAATCGGAACAGTTTCAGAATGCTGTATGAAGACTTGCCCGACTCCCTTTCGGCATGGACAACGGGCAGATAGCACTTCCTGAAGCCCACCCATTGCGCCATGATGGGGAAGTAGCGGATGCTGTCGCCCATGGACAGTATGGCCGTCACCACCTTACGGTTGTAGATACCAAAGTTGGCCACGCTCTTGTCCTGCGGCATATCGGTGAGAAAAGAGAACACTTTGTAGAAGACGGCGCTCGACATGCGTTTCGAGAAACTGTCTTTTCGCTCCACTCGCTGCGCAAACACCGAGTCGTAGCCCTCCTGCGCCTTGGCGTAGAGGTTGGGTATTTCCTCCGGACGGTCCTGCAAATCGCAGTCCATCACCACTACCCACTTGCCCCGTGAGCGCGAGAGACCAGCGGTTATGGCATAGTGCTGACCGAAGTTTCGGGACAGACTCATGCCCTTTATGCGCTTGTCGCCGGCACAAAGTTCCTTGATTTTGCGGAGAGAATTGTCCGGCGAACAGTCGTTGACGAGTATTATCTCATACTCATCAGTAATCTTTTCGGCTGCAATCTTGATGCGAGCCACCAGTTCGTCCAGCATTTTCTCCCCTCGATATATCGGGGAAACGATTGACAATTCCATGCTTCAGATGTTCTCCTCCATGCCAAAAATATTGACTTGAAGTGTTATAACGACAAAGAAGTCCACCCTCGCACGCAGCTTGGGTGGACTTCCCAAATAATTATGAAAAGTTTTTCTAATGCTTAGAGCTTAGGACCGGCAGCTACGAGAGCCTTACCAGCGTCGTTGGTCTCATACTTCTTGAAGTTCTTGATGAAGCGTGCGGCCAGGTCTTTTGCCTTCTCTTCCCACTGAGCAGCGTCGGCGTAAGTGTCGCGCGGATCGAGGATGTTGGGGTCAACGCCCTCAAGCTGTGTAGGAACAACGAAGTCGAAGAAAGGAATGGTCTTTGTAGGAGCCTCGTCGATAGAGTGGTTGAGGATGGCATCGATGATACCGCGGGTGTCGCGGATAGAGATACGCTTGCCAGTACCGTTCCAACCAGTGTTCACGAGGTAAGCCTTTGCGCCGCTCTTCTGCATCTTCTTCACCAGTTCCTCAGCATACTTTGTAGGATGCAGTTCGAGGAATGCCTGGCCGAAGCAAGCTGAGAATGTAGGAGTGGGCTCAGTGATGCCGCGCTCTGTACCAGCCAACTTAGCTGTGAAGCCAGAGAGGAAGTAGTACTTGGTCTGCTCTGCGCTCAGGATAGACACGGGAGGAAGCACACCGAATGCGTCTGCGCTCAGGAAGATAACCTGCTTTGCAGCGGGACCCTGCGACAGAGGACGCTGGATGTTCTTGATGTGATAGATAGGATAAGAAACGCGGGTGTTCTCGGTAACGCTCTTGTCAGCGAAATCGATCTTGCCGTCCTTGTCCACAGTAACGTTCTCAAGCAGAGCGTCGCGGCGGATAGCGTTGTAGATGTCGGGTTCGCTCTCCTTGTCGAGGTTGATAACCTTGGCGTAGCAGCCACCCTCGAAGTTGAACACGCCCTCGTCGTCCCATCCGTGCTCGTCGTCGCCGATGAGCTTACGCTTCGGGTCGGTAGACAGAGTGGTCTTACCTGTACCAGACAGACCGAAGAAGATAGCTGTGTTCTCTCCGTTCATGTCGGTGTTGGCAGAGCAGTGCATAGAAGCCATGCCCTTCAGCGGCAGGAAGTAGTTCATCATAGAGAACATACCCTTCTTCATCTCACCACCATACCATGTGTTGATGATCACCTGCTCCTTGCTTGTCACGTTGAACACAACGGCTGTCTCAGAGTTCAGACCGAGTTCCTTCCAGTTCTCAACCTTTGCCTTAGATGCGTTGTAAACGATGAAGTCGGGCTCCTGGTCGAATTCAGCCTCGTTCTGAGGACGGATGAACATGTTGGTCACGAAGTGAGCCTGCCATGCCACCTCAACGATGAAGCGCACCTTCATACGTGTGTCCTTGTGTGTGCCGCAGAAACCGTCCACTACATAGAGCTTCTTGTTAGACAGTTCTTTCTTAGCTATTTCCTTAACGGCAGCCCAAGCCTCCTTAGAAGCGCGGTGGTTGTCGTTCTTGTACTCGTCAGAAGTCCACCATACGGTGTCGTGCGAGTTCTCGTCGTCAACGATGAACTTGTCCTTAGGCGAGCGTCCGGTGTAGATACCGGTCATCACGTTCACTGCGCCAAGTTCTGTTTCCTGACCAACCTCGAAGCCTTCAAGGCCTTCTTTTGTCTCTTCGTTGAACAAAACCTCATACGAAGGGTTGTAGAGCACCTCGGTAGTTCCGCTGATGCCATACTTCTCTAAAACTGACTTATCAAACTTTGCCATTTTTATTAAATGTATTTAGTTGTGAATTACTTCTTTATACGCCTTTCGGCCTTATCCATAATCGTCGGCAAAGGTAACAAAAATCACAAATACGGCAAGCGTTTGCGTACACAATTTTCCTTTGCAGCGAACTTTATTAGGTTAAAGTAATGAAAAAGAAACGGTATATAAATGCATTTGCAACTTGCAGTTGACAAAAAG
>CAVKVO010000168.1:2714-5515 GCA_963659575.1 Prevotella sp. CAG:1031 | reverse complement strand
AGCGCATATAGTTCCACAGTTGTTGACGTTGCTCACTCCCCAAACGCTCTATTGCCTTGCACTCAATATATACTTTTCTTTTGACAAAGAAGTCGACGAAATGCCGATGCTTGATAGAATGGCCATGAAACTCCACAGAAAAGTAATACTCCCTTTGATATGGTATGTTTCGTTCTTGCAGTATAATCTCCAGCGCATCCTGATACATATACTCATTGAGATATGGTCCCAATTCACGATGCACTGTTTGGCAGCAACCGTTCAGGTCATAGCAGAACTGTTTCAACCGTAGGCACAACTGCGGATTGACATCCTGTAGTTTCTTGATATGATAATTCATAAGCAATTATTCCATCGTATAGACAGCGCTAAAGAGCACACAGTGTAGCCAGGCGCAGCCGTTTTTAGCCGAAGGCGTGGTTTATCGCCCTGCTGGTGGGCAAGTGCCGGAACGGCACTGATGACGGTTGACTGTGCAGAGTGTCGTAAGCTCGCTTACGTAAACGCTGTACAGTCAACCGTCATCAAAACTCGAAGAATGAGAGTTTGCCCACCACAGGGTGTTTTTCCCGGTTTTTGTCTCTGATAAATCCGGAACTCGAATTATAGTAACTGTTCAGCAATCTTCGCGTCCTATTCCTCTGCAAGCACGTTGGGCACAAGGCTTATGCCTTCGTCACCGATGGTAATCAAACGTCGGCGATAGAGGTCGCCGATGGCCTTCTTGAACGTCTTTTTGCTCACTTTGAAGCGGTCGGCAATCAGTTCTGCAGGACTCTTGTCGCCAAGACTGCAGTGACCACCGTTGGTCTTCAGATAGTTGAGCAGCGTTTCGGAAAACTCCTCGGTCTGTTTGCGCCCAGTGGGTTGTATGGTGACATCGATTTTACCGTCCTGACGCACGTGGTCGATATAGCCCGTCAAGCGGTCGCCGGTGTGGAGCGGTCGGAAAACCTGGTCGTCATAGACGAGGCCTTGGCAGCAGTTGTCGATGATTACCTTGAAACCAAGGTCGGTCTTCTGCCACACCAGCAGGTCGACATCGTCGCCGTGCTTGTAGGCAGGAGGTTCTTGCATCAGCCATTTGTCCACCTTTGCCGTGGCCATGAGACGGTAAGTCTCCTTGTCAACGGTCACGTAAACGATGTGGCGCGAACCCTTTGTCATGCGCATCTTCTGCTCACGGAACGGACAGAAGAGGTCTTTCATGGGTCCCCACTTGAGGAAAGCACCATATTCGTTTGTCCACGCCACTTCCAGATAGGCAAAGTCGCCAACCCTTGCCAACGGCTTTTCTGTGGTGGCCACGAGCTTTTCGTCCTGGTCGAGATAGATGAACACGTCTATCACGTCGCCAGGCTTGCACCCTTTGGGCACATAGCGCGACGGCAAGAGTATCTCGCCCTCGGGTCCACCGTCGAGATAGAGTCCGAAAGGCACTTCCCTTACAACCTCAAGGCGGTTGTAGTCGCCCAAGGCAATGCGATCAGTCTTCAAGTTGTCCATCTTTCATCTTTATTGTACGGTCGGTTATTGAGGCCAGTCCCTCGTCGTGGGTCACGATGACGAATGTCTGGCCGAACTTGTCGCGCAGGTTGAAGAACAGCTGGTGCAGTTCCTCCTTGTTCTTTGAGTCGAGACTTCCCGACGGTTCGTCGGCAAGTATCACGGCGGGATTGTTCACCAACGCCCTCGCCACGGCCACTCGCTGCTTCTCACCGCCTGACAACTCGTTGGGCTTGTGCTTGGCGCGGTCGGCCAAACCCATGAAGTCGAGCAGTTCGGCAGCCCGCTTCTTAGCCTCTTTGGGCGACACTCCGGCAATGAACGCCGGTATCATGATGTTTTCGGCAGCCGTGAACTCCGGCA
Organism: Prevotella sp. CAG:1031; assembly: GCA_963659575.1. GTDB lineage: Bacteria > Bacteroidota > Bacteroidia > Bacteroidales > Bacteroidaceae > Prevotella. Next base: position 3,646 of record CAVKVO010000168.1, on the reverse strand, counting down.
GGAGTTGGTGAAACTGAAACACGAAACCGATGTGGCGGTTGCGGAAGTCGGCCAACTTGCGCTGGTTCAGTCCGCTGACGTCCACTCCGTCGATGGTTATAGAACCACTGTCGGCACTGTCGAGCGTACCGATAATCTGCAATAGTGTGGTTTTGCCGGCACCGCTTGGTCCCACGATGCTCACCACTTCGCCCTTGTTGATGTGCAGGTCAATGCCCTTGAGCACCTGCAACGAGCCGAAGCTCTTGGTAATTCCTTTTATGTCAATCATTTGATACTGTTTTCTTTTCTTGTCCGGCGTTACGACGGTTTTTTCGTTCCCACCTTGTGCTCAATCCAATCCTTTATTGCGGCGTATGCGCTCTCCTGTTCCTGTCGTTGCGGAGCGGTGAATGTCATGGTGTCTTGCGGCTGACCGTGCTGGTCGGGGAAGACAATCATCAGGCTGCAATCGGGGAAATAGGTGGTGAGCTCTTCGGGAAGCCGTTCGAACGTCGTTTTGTACGACACTGTGCCGCAGCGAGCGGTGATCACCACGAGCATGTGGTCGGCGTTAACCACCTTAGACAGTGATGTAAGTTCCTTCCAATGCTGCATCAGTTCGTATTCGGCACGCACCTCCGGATGGCGGTTTTGTATGTATGCGCTTATGAGAGAGGTGACTTCCTGTCGGCCATGGAACACGATGCGGCAACCGATGTTGCCAGCCAACCGCGCCAAATGTTCCACCCAGCGGTAGAACCCGGGTTCAAACTCCACTCTCGACGGTATGGCCACGTGTATGCGGCGCAGGGTTCCGAGCGGACAAACGATGCGGCTCATGATAATCTGACTGTTTATCTCGCTCGTGAGTCCCTGGGCAAACGAACCCCAAAACGTGTCGTGCGGCCCTTTGCAATGGTGCATAGCCATGATTATCTCCGACGCATTGT
>CAVKVO010000168.1:0-2186 GCA_963659575.1 Prevotella sp. CAG:1031 | reverse complement strand
GCAGGGCGAAGCACGACGCATAGGCGGCGACGGCCTTGGAAAGGGTGCCGAAGAGTACCATGCAGAACACAACCCAAAGGGTGTCGACACCGTGGAAGAGCACTCGCATGTCGATGATCATGCCCACACCGATGAGGAAATAAGGTATGAAAATGGCGTTGCCTATGAACTCAATGCGGTTCATCAGTGGCGACACGCTTGGAATGAATCTGTTGAGCAACAGTCCGGCAAAGAATGCTCCGAAGATGCCTTCCAGTCCGCACATCTCTGACATGGCTGCACTGAGAAACAAGACGCACAGCACGTAGATGTAAAGCATTACCGAATCGGAGTAACGGCGGAAAAACCAGCGGGTTAAGCGTGGCACAAAGATTACCTCGCCAACGCAGAACGCCGACATCTTCAGCAGGAACATCATCCAAAAGCCAATGCCTCCGGCACCGTCGCCAGACGCTCCCACGATGGCCGCAAGTATGAGCAGCGACAGCGTGAGGGCTATCATCGACGACCCTACGCTCAGGGCCACACCGGGATGCTTTTGCAAGCCGAACTTGCACACAATGGGATAGGCTATCAGGGTGTTCGAACCGAAGATACAGGCCAGGAGCATCGAGGCGGTAGGGGAGTAGCCGAGCATCGTCGTTCCCACGAAATAGGCTGTGGCAAACGGCACGATGAACGTGAGAAGTCCGAAGAGCAGAAACTGGCTCCGGCGCTTCTGTATGTCCTTAATGTTCATCTCCAGTCCGGCGAGAAACATGATGTAGAGCAGACCCACGCGTCCGAACAGTTCAAAGGAGCTGTCGCGCTGAAGGATATTCAGTCCGTATTGGCCCACAACTATGCCTGCGAGCACCATTCCGATGATGTGGGGTATGCGCAGGCGCGACATGATGATAGGTGCAAACAGTATGATGCACAGCACCACAAAGAATATCAGTGTCGGGTCGGTTATGGGGAAGTATTGCGATATGTCGGGCATAATCTTATTGTTACGGTGGTGGTTTATAGAACACACCTTATGCAAAGGTGCAAAAAAAATGTCATATTCGAATGTAAAATGTACTAAAAGTTGTATTTTTGCAACCTAAAAGGGTGGTTTACTGCAACAAGTGTACCGCTTTTGGAAAATAAGAAAAACAGATTAACAATAAAGAAAGGAGACATTAGAGACATGAAAGTGGCTATTGTTGGCGCAAGCGGTGCCGTCGGGCAGGAGCTTTTGCGCGTGCTGGCAGAGAGGAATTTCCCGGTTGACGATCTTTTGCTGTTCGGTTCTGAACGCAGCGCCGGCCGCAAGTATGAGTTCAAGGGCAAGGAGTATGAGGTGAAACTCTTGCAGCACAACGACGACTTCAAGGGTGTTGACGTCGCTTTCACGTCGGCTGGAGCCGGCACATCAAAGGAGTTTGCCGGAGACATCACCAAGTTTGGTGCTGTGATGATTGACAATTCGAGCGCATTCCGCATGGACGACGATGTGCCATTGGTGGTGCCCGAGTGCAATGCCGACGATGCTCTCAACCGTCCGCGCGGCATCATAGCCAACCCCAACTGCACCACAATCATGATGGTGGTGGTTTTGCAGCCGTTGGAGCGCATCAGCCACATCAAGCGCATACACATTGCAAGTTATCAGAGTGCAAGCGGTGCCGGAGCAGCCGCTATGGCGGAACTGCAGCAGCAGTATAAGGAACTCGTTGAGGGCAAAGAGGTGACAGTGAAGAAGTTCCCTCACCAGTTGGCCTACAACGTGATACCTCAGATTGACGTGTTCCAGCCCAACGGATATACCAAAGAGGAGATGAAGATGTTTAATGAGACGCGCAAGATAATGCACAGCGACGTGAAGTGTTCTGCCATGTGTGTGCGTGTGTCGTCGCTCCGCGCTCACTCCGAGAGTGTTTGGATTGAAACCGAAAAGCCTATTTCGGTGGAAGAGGCACAGAAGGCCATCGCCGCAGCACCGGGTGTGACGCTCGAAGACGATCCTTCAAACCTCGTATATCCCATGCCGCTCGACACTGCCGGCAAGGATGATGTCTATGTGGGACGCGTGCGCAAGGATTTGGCCGACGACTGTGGACTCACATTCTGGCTCAGCGGTGACCAGATTCGCAAGGGCGCTGCCCTGAACGCAGTGCAGATTGCGGAATATCTCATCAAGGTAGGAAACGTGAAGTAAT
>CAVKVO010000167.1:0-5586 GCA_963659575.1 Prevotella sp. CAG:1031 | reverse complement strand
TACAAAGCGATACTGTAAGCAAAAACAAGCGTTATGGTTTCGGACTGTAAACGGCACATTTACGGGTCGTAAATGGCACGTTTACGATGTGTAAATGGCACAGTTACGATGCGTAAATGGCATAGTTATTTCAGCCAAGTGGCATGGTTGGGTTGGAAAAGGTGGCGTTTACGATACCCGTATGACACTTCGCGTATCGCAAACGCCGTCTTTGGCGAATCAAATATTCGCGTCGCTCCGTCTCAACCGGCCTGTGAGCGAGAGTATGCAGAGCAGGCACAGGAGCGAACCTCCCACCATGACCAGCGACGACGTGATTTCTATTTTTCCAAGGCCCACAAGCGGACTGGCCAGTGCACCGGCCACAAACTGCACTGCGCCGTACATGGCACTGGCAGCTCCGGCGTTGTTGCGCTCACTGTCGAGGGCTATTGCCGTAAGGGGCGACTGCATGAGGCCGAAACTGGTAAGGGCGTAGATGTAGGCGGCCATGACGATAATCAAAGGCATGTGTACCGTGAGGCAAAAGGCGAGCACCACGGTGGCTATGAGCATATCGATGGCAGCACACTTCAGGCACGTTGTCTGTCGTCGAAACTGGGTGGCCAAGGCTGCACCGATGCCTATCATAAGGGCGTTGAGACCGAAACAGAGGCTGAACTGAAACGCAGTCAGACCGTAGATCTGTTGGAGAATGAACGGCGACGAGGCGATGTAGCCGAAGAACATGAAGAACACGGACACAGAAGAGAGGCAGCACAGGCAGAACACTGGGTTGCGGAACACGCGGAAGAGGTTGGCGTAGACCGAGGGAAGGCTCTTGCGTATGCGGTTTTCGGGCTTCAGCGTTTCCTTCAGCATAGCACTGCACACCGCAAGCACTGCTCCCACGAGGAGCAACAGTGCAAACACGCCTTGCCACGAGGCCACGCCCGACATGAGTCCGCCCACAACGGGAGCCACCACCGGAGCAATGCCGTTGACCGCACCGAGCACTGCCATGAAGTCGGCCAGCTCTTTGCCACTGTACATATCGGTGGCCATGCTCTTGGAGATGACTATTCCGCCGGCTCCGGCAAGTCCCTGAAACAAGCGGAAGAGATTAAAAAGGTAGATATCTGTGGCCATGATGCACAGAATGGAGGCCACAACGAAGAGCAACATCGACGCCACAAGGATGCGTTTGCGCCCAACCTTGTCGGTCAAAGGACCGATGAACACCTGTCCCACGGCCAGTCCGATCATGCCGGAGGTGAGGCTCATGGACGCCAGTGCCGGCGAGGTGTGGAAGAAGTCGGCCATCTCGGGCAGCACGGGCAGGTAGAAGTCGGTTACAAACGGGCCGAAGGCCGTCAACATTCCCAGCGTTGCGGGAACAAAAATCTTAGCGTTCTTTTTCATATAGTTGGTTGTTATCTGAATATTCCTTGTTGTTTTCTGAGCACGATTCGTCGCACTGGCTGCCGGGAAACCCGCAACAGTCGTGCCAAAAGACGTATTTCTAAGAAGTTGTAAGAGTATAGAAAGAAACCGAAAAACGGACAGCGACCAAAGGAAAGCGGCCGCTGTCCGTAAGGTTTATGCGTGGGCTATCTCGTCAAGAGCTTGCTCTTCGCCCACAATCCACAGTATTTCGCCCTCAACAAAGCGGTGAGACGGATCAACCTGCGACAGGGTTTCCTTGCCTTCTTCCAGTCCCACAACCATGCAGTTGAACTTGTCGCGTATGCCACTCTCGCGAAGTGTCTTGCCCGCAAAGGCACTCTTGGCGGAGATAATCATCTGACGTAGGCGCATGGTGCGCTGCTCCACGTCGACATCTTCACCGTAAAGCTCGGTGCGCAGGGCACTCGCCATAGCCGAAAGTTCGCTGTCGGTACCTATCACCTGGAGCTTGTCGCCGGGGAACACCTCGGTGTCGCCGTCGGGAATGTTGATACGGTGGGTACTGCGCAGGATACTGCTCACGTGAACGCCGAACTTGGTGCGCAGAGCAAGCTGCCTGAGCGTCTGTCCGCCCCACAGTGAGTCGTGCGGAATCTCTATATCGGCCATGTGGAGGTCGCGGTCGAGCAAGTGGTCTTCGTAGAGCGGACGCCTAAGTCCCACGGCTTCGGCTGCCATGTCGCGCGAACGCAGGTTCTGCACGAACATCCGCTCCATACGGATGCTGCCCATCTTGAGGCTGCGCGACAGAATCATGAGCGCAACCAGGGCAAGCGCGACGGCTATGAGGAGCGCATTGGCGAAATGACTGAGGTAGTTGCACACGTAGAACACAAAGCCGCAAGCGATGGCCATGCGCACCACGATGGTCAGAATGAGCAACACGTGGTTGTAGTGCTTCTCTTCCCACAACGCTTTGAACTCTTCACTGTGGTTTTTCTTCATCACCATTGCCCTCAGGAAAGGAGACATGGCTCCCACAGTGAGCAGTCCGCAGATGAGATTGGCCAACCAGTACAGGTCGGGCAGCAAGCTGTGGATGAAGGGCAGCACGAATGTGAACATCAGCACGATGACTGCCACCGACAAAGTGGAGTAGATAAGGGTGTTGACAGCCATTTGGCGCAGCAGTTTGCGCCAGTTGCCGTCGCCCGAAACAGACAGATGTCCAGTGAGAGTCATTTGGTTGAGACTGGCAATGAGTCGCTTCGGCAAGCGTTTCTCCAGTGCGGAGTAGCACGGATTGGCAAAGCGCATCATGTAGGGAGTGAGGAACGTGGTGATAACCGATACTGCCACGACCACAGGATAAAGGAAGTCGCTGACAACATGGAGCGACAAGCCCAGCGAAGCTATGATAAAGGCAAACTCACCAATCTGTGCCATGGAGAAACCGCACTGCATGGAGGTCTTCAGGGGATGGCCGCTGAGCATATAGCCAAGCGTTCCGAACACGGCCTGGCCCACAAGGATGGTGAGAACGAGCACAACGATGGGCCAAGCGTAATTGACGAGCACCTGGATGTCGACCAACATTCCGACGGAAACGAAGAAGATGGCGCCGAAAAGGTTCTTCACGGGTTCCACCACCTTTATTATCTTGTCGGCCTCAACGGTCTCTGCGAGTATGCTACCCATCACAAAAGCTCCGAAAGCGCTACTGAAACCTACCGCGGAAGACACTCCCGTCATAAGGAAGCACAAGCCCAAAGCCACGATAAGCAGCGTTTCTTCGGTCATTATCCTACGCACCCGGCGCAGCAACTGCGGTATCAGGAAGATGCCGACCACAAACCAAAGCACTATGAAGAAGGCTATGCGCAGCAGTATTCCCACCATTTCGCCACCACCGGGGTCGTTGCCTTGTGCCACAGCCGACAGCATGACCATCAGAACTATGGCGAGCACGTCTTCCAAGATGAGCACACTCATCACGATTCCGGCAAACCGCTGCTGCCGGAGTCCGAGGTCGTCGAAGGCTTTGTATATGATTGTCGTGGACGACATGGCCAACATTCCGCCGAGAAAAATGCTGTCCATACGGCTCCAACCGAAGCCGTGGCCCACGCCGATGCCGAGAAACATCATGCAGAAGATGATGGTACTGGCGGCAACCACCGGCGCCAAGCCCATCTTGAGTATCTTCTTGAACGAAAACTCAAGTCCGAGGGAGAACAAAAGGAACGTCACACCGATGTTGGCCCATATGTCCACATTTTCCAAATCGGCCACCGAAGCGGTGTAGGGAAACTGCGGACTTACCAAAAAGCCCGCCACAATGTAACCAAGCACAAGGGGCTGCTTGAGCCGCTTGAACACTAACGTGACCGCACCCGCCACAATAAGGATGAGGGTAAGGTCTTTTACTAAAGCCGGAAGTTCTGCCATATAAGTTTACTGTTTGTGTCTAACAACGGTTGCATACTTCTGAGTGCAACTGTAACGTTCACTAAACGCAACTATAACATTTATCAAATGTAACCGAAACGTTCACTAAACGCAACCGAAACGTGTTCTAAATACAGCCGTAAAGCTCGTTTGGGCATCAATACCACTGAACGGAGTTGCTGTAGCTGCTGCGCTTGTCATACTTGAGCGCATCGGTGAGAGTGGCCGCATTGCAGCGGAAAGAGAAGTTGTAGCTCGTGTAAGGGGCGAGAACCACCGAACACGACATGTTGAAGCAGTGCAGATCGCGGCTCAGAGAAGCCGTTGTCATGGAGATCTTGTGGTTATCAAAGTCGTAACCCGACGAGAAACTGATGTTCCAACCGTCGCTTATGCGCACGTTGCCGCTGAAGTTCAGTGTCTGGGTGAACGAGTAGGGATACATCATCTTGTCGTAATCGAACGATTTCGACTGGTCTTCACGCATGGTAATACCGTAGCCGAAACTCAGAGACCAGGGGATGCTGAACTTCATGTAGCCGTCGTCGTCGGTCTCAGCCTTGCCTGCGTTCTCCTTCTTGGCACCGTTTTGAGCCTCCTGCAGCGTCTTGTCCTCGTTTGTCTCGCGGTCATTGTCGTCGTCACTGCCGCTCTTCTTGTTGTCCTTCGAGTTGTCTTTCTTCACCTTCTCGCCTCGCAACCACTTGAAGAAGTTGGCCACCTTCTTGTTGTCGAGCGTGTAGGAGAGGTTCTGACTCATGCCTTGGAAACGTCCGAACTTGCCTTGGCTGTAGCGGGTGACGTGGTCGCTGACGTAAGGTTTGCCGTTTTCGTCGAGCACATAGGCATATGTGGCAAACGTGGCGTTGAGTGCAAAGGTGTAACTCTTGGTCAGTTTCAGTCTGAGTCGGGTGGTAAGGTCACTCCAAGGACGTATGTCCGTAGCCATATTGTACGACATAGCCGCTCCGAGTTCGTCGATGAGACTAATCTTCTTGTAGCCTATCGAGTCGTCGTCCGACCGCAGTTTCATCTCAACGTTGTTGGATATGTCCACAGAGATACTTCCCGTCTTGCCCCTGCCCGGCGCACCGAAGATGCCGTTGGCGTAGGGAGAGTATTCAACCAGCGAGACGTTGCCGTTGGCGTCGGTCTTTTGGTATGTGGTGTAGTAGCCATAGCGACTCGAACTGAAGTCAGGAGCGTAGTTGAACGACACTTGGGGTTTGAACACGTGGCGTATGGCGATGATCTTGTCGCCGAACAGTTTGCGCCAAGGCACATAGAAACCATACATCGTGGTGGATGCCGAGAGCGACATGCGCCAGTTGTAGATGTTGTAGAAGCCGTCCACCGTGTCGGCAACTTCCCTTTGGTTCTTCTCATCCCACGACCGCATGATCTTGTTGGTGTACATTCGGTCGGTCAAAGTGAACGAGGGAGTGATGTTAAGGTAGTTGAACGCGGTGAAGGTTCCGCTTATCGGTATGGAGTGTTGCATACCGTTGCGCCAGTCACGCGACAGACTGGAACTCATCAGTTTGTTCTCCTTGGTGGATATGCGGTTGCTCAACTGTCCCGTATACGATATCGAAATCTTCTCATACCACTTCTGCGCTCCCGCCATCTTCTTGCGTTTGAACGGATAGAAGCGTGCTACGGAGATGTTTATGTCGGGGAAAGTGAGGTCGATGGTAGAGTCGCGCATGTTCTGGCTCACGTTCATGGTGGTGCTCAGCGTCATGCCGATGC
>CAVKVO010000166.1:0-5592 GCA_963659575.1 Prevotella sp. CAG:1031 | reverse complement strand
AATTCATGTGCAGGAAGGCAGTAGTAGGCGCTGCGTCCTCGCCGCGCCCTTGGCTTATTGGCAAACTTAGGAGGGTCGCCGCCCTCGGCGATCCCATCGCTCGCAAGAGCGAAAGAGTAGCGTTTTAGCTCGAATGATACGGCGCCGTACCTCCTACCTTGTGCCCTTTTAGCGAGGACGCAGCGCCTACTACAGCCAACCTTTGCGCTAGGACGCGTCGGGTCGCAAAAATGTCGCGTAAGCATCATAGCCTTATGTGCGGCATCTTCGAAGCCGAAGTTTACACCTTATTATATATACCCCATGTTCCGCTACGCTCCACATGGGGTTACTGAGATTAAGCCTCTTCGAGGCTATAGACAGCATAGAGGACTTGTGTACGTCGCAGGCTGTGCGCAGCGGTTTTTAGCCGAAGGCGTGGTTTATCGCCCTGCGGTGGGCAAGTGCCGGCACGGCACTGATGGCGTTTTGTCTGTGCTGAGCGTCGTAAGCTTGCTTACGTAAGCACTGCACAGACAAACGCCATCAAAAACTCGAAGAATGAGAGTTTGCCCACCACAGGGTGTTTTTCATGTTTTTGTCTATTCCCAAGGTATAGAGGGCATTTTATCTTGTGCCTTTTTAGTTAGGGCGCGGCGAGGACGCGGCGCCTACTACAGGCTTCCAACGGCGCCAAGGAGTCGGCGAGGACGCCAACCCTCCTGCAACTGCACATTGATTCTTCACTCTTCGTTCTTCACTCTTCACTCAAAAAGCCCCTCTGGTTAATATACCATAAAATTAGCCAAGCGTAGATACACTTTCACGCTTTCCATATTAAATTTGTCGATACTATTCATTACAACCTAAGACAAAGAGAAATAGATGATGACAAGGAGGAGAAAAGAGGTTGCGTTCCTTGTTATTGCACTCTTTTGCAGTTCGCTGGCTCATGCCCAAGAGCAAGACACGGCAGAACAGAAAGATTCCACTGACAACAGGAATGACATTATCAAGATGGCGGACAGTCATTCCGCCAAGGGAGGAGTGAGCAATGCGCTGGACGTGCTGAGCGGACAGGCGGCTGGTGTGAACGTGACATCCAACGGTCTGGACCGTATGGCGATGCTCAACAGTGTGCGTGTGCGTGGCACAACATCAATCATGGGAGGCAACGACCCGTTGGTGTTGATTGACGGTGTGACATCGGACGTGCTCACGCTTTCGACAATCTACCCGGCCGACATCGAGAGTTTCCGCATACTGAAGAATGCGGCGGAAACTGCCATGTATGGTTCGCGCGGTGCATCGGGTGTGATTGAGGTGAAGACGAAGAAAGGCACCGGGCGCGGTTTTCAGATATCGTATGAGGGCAACGTGGGGTTTGAGCGGATGTACAAGCACCTCGACATGCTTGACGCTGCGGAATATGTGGCCACGGCGAAGGCGTTGGGCATTTATTGCAACAACGGAGGATACAACACCGACAGCTATAAGGCGATAACGCGCACGGGTATGGTGAACAACCACTATCTGGCGTTCAGCGGCGGAACTCCGCAATCGAACTACCGAGCATCGTTCGGAGTGGTGAACCACAACACCATAATCAGGAAGATGGACTACAACGTGTTTGTGGCCAAGGTTGATGTGACGCAAAAAGCGTTTAACGACAAACTCACGGGCGACTTCGGGGTGTTCGGCGCGTCATTCCGGAACCATGATATATTCGACGCGCAGATGTTGTTTTACTCTGCGTCGTGTCAAAACCCAACATTTCCGGAAGGGACTGACGCAAACGGCAACTGGCTGAAAAACGAATCGGCCACGCACATAAATCCTCCAGTGGTATTGCTTGACGAGAAAAACGACTCGAAGGACTTGAACTTTGACGCGCACATAAAGTTGAGCTACGACTTCAACGCCAACTGGAGCGTGTCGACATTCGCCTCCTACCTGTATGGTTCAACGGAGAACGGACAGTTTTGCCCGACATGGGTATGGGCGCAAGGCAATGTGTATCGCGGTGAGTTCAAGAAAGAGGAGTGGCTCGGCAACGTGGCTCTCAGTTTCAACAAACAGATTGGCATGCACAAGATTTCGGCAGAGGCGAGCGGCGAATACCGCAAGCTGAAGGAGACGGCGTTTTGGGTGCATGCCAAGGGTATTCCGACAAACAGTTTTGGATATGACAACATCGGCGCGACTGCCGTAAGGCCGTATGGCGGAACGGAAAGTACATACGAAGACCAATCGTTGGCATCGGTGATGGGGAGCGTGAGCTACTGTTTGTTCGACCGCTACACGATGACCATCAATGCGCGCAGCGACGGTTCGTCGATGGTGGGCGACAACAACACGTGGGGATTCTTCCCGTCGGTGTCGTTCACATGGGACATGAAGAAGGAGCGTTTTCTCGCCGACGTAAAGCCTTTGTCGATGTTGAAGCTGCGCACAGGCGTGGGACAGGCTGGCAACCTTGGAGGTATATCGGCCTATACGACAATGAACAACGTGAGGCAAACGGGCATAGTGCCGATAAACAGTACGCCTACGGTGACGCTCGGAACGGTGAGAAACAACAATCCCGACCTGAAATGGGAGACGAAGACGACATTCAACATCGGCGCCGACATCGGACTGTTTGCCAACCGACTGATGCTCACGGCTGAATATTACTACTCGAAGACGACGGATATGCTCTATGCCTACGAGGTGCCTGTGCCGCCTTTCGCCTACAACACGCTGCTGGCGAACATAGGCTCGATGTCGAACCAGGGTTTTGAAATTGGGTTGTCGGTGCAGCCGATATGCAAGAAGGACATGGAGCTGAACATCAACATGAACCTGACGTTTCAAAGCAACAAACTGATATCGCTTAGCGGAAACTATGAGGGGATGAGTCTGTCGGCGGCAGACATCACTGCCATAGGTTCGCTGGACGGTGCAGGACAGAACGGCGGCGACAACAATGTGGTATATCAGATAGTGGGGCAACCGCTTGGGGTGTTCTACATTCCGCACTGCAAGGGACTCGTGAAGAACGAAAACGGGAGTTACTCTTACGACATAGAAGACCTTGACCACGACGGCAAGGTGGACTTGAGCGACGGCGGCGACAGATACATTGCAGGACAGGCCACGCCAAAGGCGACGCTCGGATCGAACATCAGTTTCAGATACAAGGACTTCTACATCGCCTTGCAGGTGAACGGGGCATTCGGCCACAAGATATTCAACGGTACGGGGCTGGCCTACACCAGCATGGCTTGTTTCCCTGACTACAACGTGTTGAAAGGTGCTCCGCAAAAGAACATCACCGACCAAAGGATTTCGGACTACTGGCTCGAAAGCGGTGACTATCTGAACTTTGAGCATCTGACGATAGGCTACGACGTGCCGCTGAAGAGCAAGGTGATACGCTCGTTGCGCGTGTCGTGCAACATCAGCAACCTTGGGACAATCACCGGTTACAAGGGGTTGACTCCGATGATAAACAGTTATGTGGTGAACAGTACGATGGGTATTGACGACAAGCGCAACTACCCGCTGTACCGCACGTATTCGTTGGGACTTAGTGTGCAATTTTAGAAGGATAATACCATGAAGAAGATTATAAGCTACATATTCGCAGGAGCAATGACGCTGTGTCTCTGCGGTTGTCTGGACGAGCATCCAAAGGACCAGATTGATCAGGAAGCCATACACAACAGTGCTGACGACATATACAAGAATGCCGTGGCCTCACTGTACAATTACATCGGAAGCAACCAGGAGTCGGAAGGACTGCAAGGCACTTGCCGCGGCATATACGACTACAACACGCTCACTACGGACGAGGCGATGATACCGATACGTGGCGGCGACTGGTATGACGGCGGACTGTGGGAGAACATGTATCAGCACAAGTGGAACGCCAACGACACATATTTATATAATGTGTGGAAATATCTGTTCAAGGTGATAGTGCTGTCCAACCAGTCGCTTGCGGTGATTGACCGTCACAAGAGTCTGCTTTCGGAAGAGCAGGCAAGGGACTTTAAGGCGGAGGTGAGAGCCGTTAGGGCGTTGTTCTACTACTATGCGATGGATATGTTCGGACGGATACCAATCGTGACTTCATACGACGTGAAGCTGGAGCAAGTGGTGCAAAGCGAAAGGAGTGAGGTGTTCTGGTTTATCGTTGGTGAGTTGCAGGAGGTGGCTCCGCTGCTTGCCGACGAACATTCGAACAAGGAGGGCAACTATTATGGACGAATAACGCGCCCAGTGGCGAACTTTCTGCTCGCCAAACTTGCCCTGAATGCGGAAGTTTATGCGGACGACAACTGGACAGACGGCAAGCAATTGGACGGCAAGGACATATTATTCGACGTAAACGGCGAGAAGAAGAACGCTTGGGAGACTTGCATCTGGTATTGCGAGCAACTCGGCGAAGAGGGATATGAACTGGAAAGCGATTATGCGTCGAACTTTGCTGTCCACAACGAGAACTCGAAGGAGAACATTTTTACTATTCCATTGGACAAGAACCTATATCTGAACGAATATCACTATCTGTTCCGCTCGCGCCACTACAAGCATGGCGGTGCTTACGGAGGTTCGTCAGAGAACGGCACAAGTGCGACGGTATCAACGGTCAAGGCTTTCGGCTACGGCACCGACTGCGTTGACAACAGATTCAAGACAAACTTCTATGCCGACACGGTATTCGTTGACGGCAAGATGATATACTTGGACAACGGGAAACCTTTGGTGTATATGCCGCTCGAACTAAAACTGAATCTGAGTTACAGTGCATACAAACAGACGGCTGGTGCCAGAGTTGGCAAATATGAGGTGGACAGAACGGCCTATTCAGACGGCAGACAGGTTGACAACGATATCGTTCTGTTCAGATATGCCGATGTGCTGTTGATGGAAGCCGAAGCGAAAGTGCGCAACGGCGAGGACGGTTCAATGGAGCTGAACGCCATAAGGGAAAGAGTGGGAGTGCCACAGGTGGAGGCCAACTTGGACAACATTCTCAAGGAGCGTCTCTTGGAATTGGTATGGGAAGGATGGAGGCGACAAGACCTCATACGGTTTGGAGAATACACCAAAGCCTACGACCAGCGCATCCCTATCGACGGCGAGGAGACTGGCTTTACAACGGTATTCCCAATTCCGCAGAAATGCATTGACTTAAACAAGAAATACAAGCAGAATTATGGTTATGACTGAGGTAGACTCGTATATGCGCTGGCAAACAAAAGCTGGGCGTGGAGGAATGCAAGTCAATAATTTGTGTTGAAAGGGTATGCTTATTGGATTTTATATATACCTTTGCATAAAATAGGCTGCACTCGCACGACGGAAAAACAAGTTTTCTCGACTTGGGCTTGCACCAAAGCCTCATTTAACGACTTCACACATTAAAACCATGCACAAAAGCGATAGCATCGTCATCATACCAACTTTCAACGAGAAAGAAAACATAGAAAAGATAATAAGAGCCGTTTTCGGTCTGGAAAAGACATTCCACATACTTGTGATTGACGACGGTTCGCCAGACGGCACGGCACAGATTGTCCACCGATTGATGGAAACAGAGTTTGCCGACAGGCTATTTATAAT
>CAVKVO010000165.1:0-5595 GCA_963659575.1 Prevotella sp. CAG:1031 | reverse complement strand
GGATAACTCTGTATCTCGTCCAGAAAGACCAACGTGTCTTCCTTGGTGCCGAGGCGGTTGCCTGCGATGGCACCCAACTGAAGATAGAAATCCTCCTTGGTCTTTACCATGGCAAAGATGCCATCGCCCTCTTGGTCGGCTTTCAGGTTGAGCTCCACGAAGTTCTTGAAGAGTTTGTTGCCCACATACCTTATCAGATACGACTTGCCTATCTGCCTTGCCCCATTGACAAGCAGAATCTTCCGAGGTTCATGAAGAAGGAAATCCTCCAAATATGGCGTAAATTTACGTTCCAGCATAGGTCTTCTTTAAATACAACTACAAATATACTGAAATACAACCAATTACATAAACACTCAGGACTTTTTCTTTCATTTTACCCCTCAAAAAGAGGAATTATTCCGTCAATATAGGGATTGTTTTGAGGAATTATTCTGTCGAATGCACTCATGAAAAGGCCGCAAAAATATCATTTTCTCATTTTTGCGACAACATTGGACTTTAGTAATGTTCAAAAAATAACTTGCACAACTTATTCTTTTCACATTACTTAGTTGTAATAAAACGGCGAAGTTTGCGTTAAGATAAAGTAATGGCATCAATAAAAACCAGATATTTCATACTGACTGTGGTCGCTATGCTGATGAGCATCACGGCTGCGGCGCAGAACTTTACCCTCACCGGACGTGTGGTGGACGAGGAGAACAACCCCATCGAATTGGCCACCGTGTCGTGCCTGGAACAGGGCAAGGTGGCGGCAACCAATCTCAAGGGTGAGTTCACCATAACGCTCGCGTCGGCAGACAGCGTGGTGGTGAAGTTCTCCATGATTGGCTACAACTCGCGCAAAAGGGTGTTCAAGCGACCAAGGGGCAAGCAGCACGTGGAGGTGATGCTGCCGTCGATGGCGGCACTGGGCGAAGTGGTGGTGACGGAGAAGCGGCGCCAAGTGACGGGCACGGAAAAGCTCGACATAAAGAACGCCAAGGGCACTCCGTCGGCCTCGGGCAACGCTGTGGAAGACATGATTCAGCAACAGGCCGGTGTGTCGACCCACAACGAGATGTCGTCGCAGTATAACGTCCGAGGCGGCAGTTTCGACGAAAATTCGGTATATATAAATAATGTGGAAATGTACCGTCCGTTGCTCATACGCAGCGGTCAGCAGGAAGGACTCAGCGTGATAAATCCCGACATGGTGGAGTCTGTGGGATTCTCCACGGGAGGCTTTGAGGCAAAGTACGGCGACAAGATGTCGTCGGCGCTCGACATCACCTACCGCAAGCCGCAGAAGGCCGAGGGAAACATCCAAGCGTCGCTGCTCGGCGCATCGGCCTATGTGGGACTTGGCGGCAAGAAATTTTCCATGAGCCACGGCATCAGATACAAGACCACGCGCAACCTGCTCGGCACACTGGACACCAAGGGTGAGTATGACCCGCGGTTCCTCGACTATCAGACCTACATAAGTTATTCGCCCAACCAGAGATGGACGATAGACTTCATCGGAAACATTTCGGAAAACCGCTACAACTTCACTCCGAGCAACAGGGAAACGTCGTTTGGAACGATGGAAAACGTGAAGTCGTTCAAGGTGTACTTCGACGGACAGGAAAAGGACTTGTTCCGGACCTTCTTCGGTACGCTCGGCATATCGAGAACGCTCGGCGCAAACACGAAACTGTCGCTGCTGGCGTCTACATTCTACACCAAGGAACAGGAAACCTACGACATACAGGGACAATACTGGCTCGACGACACTCAGAAGAACGTGAACCTCGGAGTGGGCACATACATGGAGCATGCCCGCAACTATCTCACGGCAAGGGTGCAGAGCTTCAAGCTGATGCTCAACCACAAGACCAAGCACCACGACATAGAAGGCGGACTGACCTATAAGATTGAGCACATCAGCGAGGACTCCAGGGAGTATGAGATGCGCGACTCCAGCGGCTACTCAGTGCCCCACTCCGCCAGTCGCCTCGACCTCATCTACTCGCTGCGCTCCAGCAACACTCTCAACAGTCACCGCATTGAGGGCTATGTGCAGGACACCTACCGTTTCAGCAGTGGCGAAGAGGGAGGCAACCACTTCACACTGAACTACGGCTTGCGCTTCAGCCACTGGTCGTTCAACAAGGAAACAACCGTGTCGCCAAGAGTGTCGCTGGCCATGATACCGGCGTTCAACCAGGACATGACCTTCCGCTTGGCCACCGGACTGTACTATCAGGCTCCGTTCTACAAGGAACTGCGCGACACCGTGGCGCAAAACGGCACTACCGTGGCCATGCTGAACAACAAAATCAAGAGCCAGAGGTCTATACACTTCGTGGCGGCGTTTGACTACCGTTTCAAAATAAAGGAGAGACCGTATAAGTTCACCGCCGAAGCCTACTACAAAGCCTTGCACAACCTTGTGCCATACAATGTGAACAACGTGAAGATAACATACTACGGCGGCAACCAGTGCGACGGATATGCGGCAGGCCTCGACCTCAAGCTCTACGGCGAGTTTGTGCCCGGCACCGACTCCTGGGTGACGTTCTCGCTGATGAGTACCCAGCAGAAGATGAACGGCCAGTGGATACCCATGCCAACCGACCAGCGCTATGCCATCAACCTGCACTTCACCGACTATTTCCCCGGCACGGAGCGGTGGAAGATGACCCTCCGGTTGGCCTTCGCCGACGGACTGCCGTTCGGACCGCCCCACAAAGGCATAGAGACGCAAAACTTCAGGGCTCCTGCCTACAAGCGCGCCGACATCGGTATGGCCTACAAAGCCTACGACAACGAAAACCGCAAGCACAAGGGCATATGCAAGAACGTCTGGATCGGAGTGGACTGCCTCAACCTCTTCGGCATAAGCAACGTCAACTCCTACTACTGGGTCACCGACGTAACCAACCAGCAATACGCCGTGCCGAACTATCTCACCGGACGCCAAATCAACGCCAAAGTGACCGTAGAGTTCTGACAATGATTAATATGACGGATATGACTCTGGGTGGCTGCCGAGCAGTGTGCAAAGGAACTTGCCCCGTTTCTTCTGCACAATGCTCAGGTAGCCACCCTTAACATTATTTTTCCCAGCCACGCTTATTCATGTCATAATTAAATACTACCTTTGCACAAGTTGCCGTTTTTTAGGCAGCAAAAGGAACACAACAATTAAAATAAATCACGATATTATGAAGATTTCTCACATCGAACATCTCGGCATAGCGGTTCAGAGCATAGAAGAATCGCTCCCGTTTTTTGAGCAAGTCCTTGGACTGAAGTGCTACAACGTGGAGGAAGTGGCCGACCAGAAGGTCAAGACAGCATTCCTCAAGTGTGGAGAGGTAAAGCTGGAACTGCTCGAACCGACATCGCCGGACAGCACCATACAGAAGTGGCTCGACAAAGGCAACCACGGAGTGCACCACGTGGCGTTCTGCATTGAGGACGGTGTGGCCAACGCCCTGGCCGAGTGCGACGAAAAAGGCATACGCCTCATAGACAAAGCTCCGCGCAAGGGAGCCGAAAACCTGAACATAGCGTTCCTGCATCCCAAATCAACAGTGGGTATACTCACCGAACTGTGTGAGCACTAAGCTATATAATAAGGTATATACAACGCATCCATAATACATATAAATATATGAGCAAGCAACTGGAAAAAATCAAGCAACTTATTGAAAAGCGTGAAGCTGCACGCATCGGCGGTGGCGAAAAAGCCATAGAGAAGCAGCACGCACGCGGAAAATACACTGCACGTGAACGTATAGACATGCTCCTTGACGAAGGAAGCTTTGAGGAATACGACATGTTCAAACTGCACCGCTGCACCAACTTCGGCATGGAGAAGAAGCAGTATCTCGGCGACGGTGTGGTGGCAGGCTCCGGAACAATCGACGGACGCCTCGTTTTCATCTTCGCACAGGACTTCACAGTCAACGGAGGTTCGCTTTCGGAGACAATGGCACAGAAGATATGCAAGGTGATGGACATGGCCATGAAGATGGGAGCACCCGTCATCGGCATCAACGACTCTGGTGGCGCACGCATCCAGGAGGGCATCTGCGCACTGGCCGGCTACGGCGAAATCTTTGAGCGCAACATCCTCGCGTCGGGCGTTATACCTCAGATAAGCGGAATATTCGGCCCCTGCGCTGGAGGTGCCGTTTACTCTCCGGCCCTGACCGACTTCACCATAATGATGGAGAACACTTCATACATGTTCCTGACCGGTCCGAAGGTGGTGAAGACCGTCACCGGCGAGGACATCGACCAAGAGCACCTCGGCGGTGCGAGCGTACACTCCACCAAGAGCGGCGTGACCCACTTCACCGCTGCCACCGAAGAGGAGGCAATGGAACTGATAAAGTCGCTGCTGAGCTACATTCCGTCGAACAACATGGAGACCGCGCCCCGCAAGAAGTGCGACGACCCAATCGACCGTATGGACGACACTCTGAACGAGATAATTCCCGAGAACCCCAACGAGGCATACGACATGTACAAGGTTATCGGCGCCATTGTTGACGACGGCGAGTTCCTCGAAGTGCAGCCCAAGTTCGCCAAGAACATCATCGTAGGTTTCGCCCGTTTCAACGGTCAGAGCGTAGGTATCGTGGCCAACCAGCCATCATGCTACGCAGGCGTTCTCGATGTCAACGCAAGCCGCAAGGGTGCACGCTTCGTACGTTTCTGCGACGCATTCAACATCCCCATCGTGTCGCTCGTTGACGTTCCCGGATTCCTTCCCGGCACAGGTCAGGAGTACAACGCCGTTATCCTCCACGGAGCAAAACTGCTCTACGCTTACGGCGAGGCCACAGTGCCAAAGATTACCGTCACACTGCGCAAGAGCTACGGCGGAAGCCACATCGTGATGGGCTGCAAGCAGCTCCGCGCCGACCTCAACTACGCTTGGCCGTCAGCCGAGATAGCAGTGATGGGTGCATCGGGTGCAGTGGCAGTGCTTTGCGCCAAGGAAGCCAAAGCCAAGAAAGAGGCTGGCGAAAACGTACAGGAATTCCTCGCAGAAAAGGAAGAAGAGTACACCGACATGTTTGCCAATCCGTATCAGGCAGCCAAGTATGGCTACATCGACGACGTGATTGAGCCTCGCAACACCCGTTTCCGCATTTGCCGCGCACTGGCTCAGCTCGCTACAAAGCGCGAGAGCCTGCCCGCAAAGAAGCACGGAAACATCCCCATGTAGTATTTCCCAACCAAACGTGTGCCGGAGGAAAGGTTCGTTCAAGCACCTTTCCGCCGGCGCAAAACAAACGCTGGAAACATGAAAAAGAACAATGAAGTTTTCGCGGCTATCGCTCTTGCCCTGCACGAATATCAGGGAAACAACGTGCACGACAAGGAGTCTGGAAAGATAACCATTGCGGAACACGTTACTGAGTGGAACGGACACGCCCTGACAATGACCGCAAAACCCTAATGGTGGGTTCTATAAATTACCACCGTAACAAACAACAAAATATTATGGGTTACGTTTTGCCGTCTTTTGGACTCTTTTCAGTGCATATCGCCATCTCACTCGGTCGTAATGCCCGCATTACTCCCTCGTTCGCTGACGATATGCCCTTG
>CAVKVO010000164.1:0-5633 GCA_963659575.1 Prevotella sp. CAG:1031 | reverse complement strand
GCGTTAGAATAAATCCCCAAAAGCCAGCAATGGTACTCTCATACCGCAGGCTTTTGGGGATTATTGTATCCAAAAAGTTGCTCCAGTGCTACGTTTTCGATTAGGACGAACGTTGTTGAGTGGTTCTACCGCTGCAAATATAATGGCTTAGAACGCCTCTGAACACGCTCTACTGCTACAAATCCTGGTAGTCAGGGATGTCTTTGAGAAACGAATATGTCCGGTTTTCGTAGTCCATTTTGCAGCAATAGTGCTGTATGCCGTTGCTTACGACGAGATAATCAACGTGGAGCAACATGTTATAGACCGAAATCTGGTCGAAAACCTTTTGAGTGAGTGCAACAGTCGGGGCTTTATACTCCATTATCATGCGCGGTTGCATCGTATTGTCGCACAAAAGGCTGTCACAGCGCAACCGTTTTCCGCCAGCCACACGCAACATTATCTCATTGGCGAGATACGCTTTAGGATAGCCCTTGTGCTCTATAAGGAAGTGTATGAAGTGTTGGCGCACCCATTCTTCGGGCGTTAACGCCACGTAACGGTTGCGCAGAACGTCAAAAATGGTCGGGCTTTCCCTGTTGCCGCCCGTTTTTATGCCGTATTGTGGTAGGTTTAATCGGTACATTTTACTACTTTTGCAAGGCAAAAATCCTTGTTTGGCTGTGCTTATGTAGGCGAGTCCGGACTGGCCACTTGGCCGTCAGAAACGCGCAACACAGCGACAAAGGTAGCCAAATCTAACCACAAGTACAAATGGCAGAAGCTAAAATGGCCACATACGATGGCATCATGCGCGATCTGAAGGCCCGGAAGTTCGCCCCAATCTATTATCTTATGGGGGACGAACCGTACTATATCGACAAGATAACCGACTGTATAGCCGAGACAGTGCTGCGCCCGGAGGAACGGGACTTCAACCAAACGGTATTGTTTGGTTCGGATGTGACTGCGGCGCAAATCGTTGACGCTGCCAGGAGGTATCCTATGATGTCGGAACACCAGGTGATAATAGTCAAAGAGGCGCAGAATGTGAGAAACACTGAGCCACTTGAACATTATCTAAAGGCTCCTCTCGCCTCGACAATACTGGTCATGTGCCACAAAAACGGCACGCTTGACCGCCGCAGAAAGCTGGCTCCAATGGTGGAAAAGGCCGGCGTGCTCTTTGAAAGCAAGAAACTGCGTGAGCGCGACCTGCCAGCTTTCATAGAAAAATACCTGCGGACAAAGGGCGCAAGTTGTGACCCTAAGTCGCAACAACTGATTGCCGACTCGATTGGAGCCGACCTCTGCCGACTGACAGGAGAGCTGGACAAGCTGCTCATTGCACTGCCTGAAAACGACAAAAGGGTGACTCCGCAGGTGGTGGAGGAACAGATAGGAGTGAGCAAGGATTTCAATGCGTTTGAACTCCGTGACGCTATCGTAAACCGCAACGTTTTTAAGGCAAATCAAATCATCAAATATTTTGACGAAAACCCTAAGGCGGGAAGCATATACAGCTTCCTTCCGATGCTCTTCAATTACTTCCAAAACCTGATGCTTGCCTACTACTGTCCGCAAAAGAATAGCCCCGACGCTCTGGCTAAATGGCTTGAGCTGCGCAACGCATGGGCTACCAAAGACTATCTCACCGGGATGCGAAATTATGCTGGTAGGAAGGTGATGATGATCATTGCCAAGATAAGAGAAACGGACGCCAAAAGCAAGGGTATAGACAATCCTAATACACCTCCAGGAGAGCTTATGAGGGAGCTAATCTTCTTCATTCTGCACTGAAAATCCAAGTTCTGGACAGTAGAAACGCCCCATTTTGAGGCTTGAAACGTCCTGAAAACGGCTCAAAAGCACTGCTTTTTGAGCCGTTTTTTGCTGGTTTGAACTTTTTGGAGAACCGTTTTTTGAGACTTAAACTCCCCAGAATCAAGGCTTTTACCCCGTTTTATACCTCTCAAAACTCTCGTTTTTTCAACCGACAAGCCCCTCGTTCAGAAAACGCAAGTTTTTCGGTTTTTAGTCCTTTCCTAACGCCTAAAATTTACATTTAGCCAACTTTAATGTTTTGTTTTGTTGATTTGTGTTTGTAAACGATATAAGAATTTACAGACAGTGCTTACCGTATTTACAAATACAAAACCGAATTTAGAGTAAAATACATTGTAGATTTGTTGATTTGCAAAGCCAAACTTTACATTTGTTTTCCCAAATGAATACATATACATGCCGTATTTGCGAGGTATATAGGCATGTATACCAGTCTTTTAAGCACTATTCCTAACGGAATGTGGAGCGATTTACGTTGTATAAGGCGGTAATTCCTCTATTATATGGTATATGGTAGCGATATGTAGCGCAATAACCTTTTGGCAGCCATATTTATGGCTAAAATACCTAAATAAAGGGGTTATGCGATATTTACAGGTGTGTTTTACATTTCCAAATCTAAACTTAGCCAAACCATCTTGCTTGGTTTTGTTTTGTAAATTGCACGTTTCTAAATTAAAAGTTTATGGATTAAAATTGCATTTAGGTTTGTTGCGTATTCCAAATAAAACGTTTACCTTTGTAAAGTCAACCAAAAACGGGGCAAAAACGCCCCTTTTAACTCGAAACGACACGATGAAAGACAGAATTAGACAGGTGATGGAGACGATGCACATGAGCCAACAAGTGTTCGCGCAATATATAGATATGTCTCCGGCCTCACTGAGTAGCATCTTCAACGGGCGCACCCAGCCTACCCTAAAGATTGTGGAAGCCATAAAAAAGAAGTTTCCAAATATCAGCACCGACTGGCTTATGTTTGGTTCGGGCACCATGTATTCCTCCCAAACGGACGAAGGAGAAAACTCGGACAGCGGACAGACTGCAGCAACAAACTCTGTTGTCAGCATCGAACCGACCCTTGACTTCGACGCTGCGCCATCTCCTACTCCACAGCATGCCGCTCCCGTTTCGCCGACGGTCGACAAGAGCCGCGAAAGCCATCGGGAAGTGATTCGTGAAGAAGTGAAATATATTGACAGACCACAGCGGAAAGTGATGGAAATCCGGGTGTATTATGATGACCTCACATTCGAAAGCTTTGTCCCAGCCAAAAAGTAGCGAAATACGGGTGGACTGACTGCCGATTTCGCGCCACGAGTTCCAATCTTCAGGAAGCGGTTGCTTTGTTCGCAAGGCAACCGCTTCTTCTTGTTCGCTCGGCATGAGAATGCAAGGAATTAGGCGAGAGAATGCAATAAACAATGAGAGAGAATGCAATAGATTAGGCGAGAAAAGCGACTCGTTTTCGCCAATCTCAGTTGCTAAACAATCGCTTTTTGCGTGAGATCTACCGCGCATGACCATCCGAAAGTGGCCTTTCAGTATGCTCATTTGCACTGTTTTTGCCGCTCAAACACCTCTTCATATACCATATTACACATTATTATATATAATATAGTGGGGTTTTATAATGGCAAACGCTGCAATTGTACAAAGCATACACCTTATTATATATAGACAAAGCCTCCTATTACACGCATCGATTCCGCCACTTTGCAACAAATAGTAGCGATTGAGTTAGGCCCATCCAAGACCTATTACACACCGCAATTCCACTATTTTCAGTACCAAAAGAAATGGCTTTGTAAGTCATTGAAGCCCAATCGGTTTCAAAAGTGGCCGAGTTACGGGTAAAAAGTGGGCCACTTATGGGTCGTAAATGGCCGAGTTAGCATCGTAAAGTGCCCACTTACGAGCAGCAAACGGCAGGGTTGTTCATGCGACACAGGCTTCAACGGCAATGAAACGGTTGTTTCGACATCATAAAATAGCAGTTTTTCAACGCAAAATGGGCATCCAGCCACCGCAAAAGGGCTTTTCCGCCACCACTAAAATGACTTTTCAACCCATACAAACGGTTGTTTCGCCACCACAAAACGCCCTCGCGACCATACAGAAAGCGAGTTAAAAAAGACAAAATAAACTATAACTACTATGATTTACATTACCTTTGCACAATTATAAGTAAACAGAAAAGCTAATATAAAGACACGGAATGAAACAGTTTAAATTAGTGGATGTCATTCTCGGGTGGTTGTCCTTTGTGATAGCTGCTTTCGTTTATTGCTCCACAATTGAGCCGACAGCCAGTTTCTGGGACTGTCCCGAGTTCATCACAACAGGCTACAAACTTGAAATCGGACACCCGCCTGGAGCGCCATTTTTCATGCTTACGGCCAATCTTTTCTCACAGTTCGTAAGCGATCCGTCGCAAGTGGCGCGCATGGTAAACACGATGAGCGCACTGCTCTCGGCCACAACTATTCTGTTTCTCTTTTGGACAATATCCCACCTCACCCGTAGGCTACTCGTAAAGAGTCCCGACGAGATGACCGTGGGTAAGTGTATCGCCATCGAAGCCTCGGCTATGGTTGGCGCACTCATCTACACGTTCAGCGACACGTTCTGGTTCAGTGCCGTTGAGGGTGAGGTATATGCCTATTCATCGGCCTTTACTGCCGTCGTGTTCTGGCTCATCCTGAAGTGGGAGGAGCACGCCGACGAACCGCATGCCGACCGCTGGCTGGTGCTGATTATGTATATGACCGGCCTGTCCATCGGCGTACACCTTCTCAACCTGCTTTGTCTGCCGGCCATCGTGCTGGTATACTACTACCGCAAGTTCCCCAAGGCTACGGGCAAGGCCGACCTGTGGGGTTCAATCGGAGCATTGGCCATATCGGTTGTGCTCTTGGCAGCCGTGCTCTACGGACTTGTGCCGGGCATCGTGCAGGTTGGCGGCTGGTTCGAGTTGCTTTTCGTCAACGTACTCGGCTGTCCGTTCAACACAGGTGAGATAGTTTACATCGTTCTCCTGGTGGCTTGCATCATCTGGGCGATATACGAAACCTACAGCAACCGCAACGCCAAACTCGGCAACATCGCTTTCCTCTGCTCCGTCGCCATGCTCGGCATACCGTTCTACGGTCACGGCTGGAGCGCAGTGGTCATCGGCGTGGTGGTATTGGCCATCCTTTGGTTTGTACTCAGCTACAAGAAGAGCGGCCAGCCGCTGATTTCTTCCCGCGTAAAGAACACCGCACTGCTCTGCATGCTCATGCTTATGATTGGCTACTCAAGCTATGCGGTAATCGTGATACGTTCTTCGGCCAACCCGCCGATGGACCAGAACTCGCCTGAGGACATATTCACACTCGGCGAATACCTCGGACGTGAACAGTACGGCGACCGTCCGCTGTTCTATGGTCAGGCTTACACCTCACAGGTTGCCCTGGACAGACAAGGCGACATGTGCCGTCCGGTGATGAGTAAGGGCGCTCCGGTGTATCAGCGCAAGGAGAAGGCTTCCAAAGACGAGAAGGACTCATACTTCATCGTTCGCACCAAGGACGACTACAAGTACGCCCAGAACATGCTGTTCCCCCGAATGTACAGTTCACAGCACGCCCAGGCTTACGAAAGCTGGATGGGAGGCGTTGAAGGCAAGACCGTTTCCTACGACCGTTGCGGTCAGGATGTCAGCGTGAAGGTGCCCACTCAGATGGAAAACCTCAGGTTCTTCCTCTCCTACCAGTGCAACTTCATGTACTGGCGCTACTTCATGTGGAACTTCGCCGGCCGAC
>CAVKVO010000163.1:0-5643 GCA_963659575.1 Prevotella sp. CAG:1031 | reverse complement strand
ACTGGATGCACAACAACATGATAACCATCAACGGACAGAAGATGGGCAAGTCGCTCGGCAACTTCATCACTCTTGAGCAGTTCTTCACAGGCCGTCACGAGAGTCTCGAAAAGGCTTACTCGCCAATGACGATACGTTTCTTCATCCTTTCGGCCCACTACCGCGGCACGGTGGACTTCTCCAACGAAGCTCTGCAGGCCAGCGAGAAGGGACTGGAGCGATTGATGAACGGCATAAGCGACTTGGAGCGCATAGCTCCGGCTGACAAGTGCGACGAGCAGACGGAGAAACTGGTGAAGGAACTGCGCCAGAAGTGCTACGACGCCATGAACGACGACCTCGCCACGCCGCAGGTGATAAGCTATCTGTTTGAGGCTTGCGGCACGATAAACAAGATATTGGACCACAAGGCCACCATCTGCGCCGACTGTCTGGCCGAGCTGAAGGATGTGATGCACCTCTTTGCCATCGACCTGCTCGGTCTCAAGGCCGACAAGGGCAGCTCCGACGGAGCGCGCGAAGAGGCGTTTGGCAAGGTTGTGGACATGGTGCTCGACCTGCGCGCCAAGGCCAAGGCGGCCAAGGACTGGGCAACGAGCGACCAGATACGCGACGCTCTCGCCGCAGCCGGCTTTGAGGTGAAGGACACCAAGGACGGCGTTACGTGGCGGCTCAACAAGTAATCAGGCTTGTATATGCCGCACTGAGTGGCAAATGAAATCAAATATAAACGTATAAAAGATGGGTCAAAGCCAAGTTCAAATCCAAAAGCAGGAGCAGACTCTGAAGCAGACGCAGAGCATAACGCAGCAACAACTGTTGCAGGCGAGGCTCGTGGAGTTGCCCATAGCGCAGCTGCAGGACAGGATAAAGACCGAGATGGACGACAATCCCGCACTGGAAGCCGACCAGCTGAGCGACGGTTTGGACAGTCAGGACTGTGGCTTTGACGGTGGAGACGACTCTGCCGACGAGGATTTTGACACCCAGAACGAGCGTGAGGAGAGGCAGTCGGCACTCGACGACGCGCTGGAAAACATTGGCCGTGACGATGAGGATTTGCCCGTATATCACGGTGGAAGCAACACTCAGGAGGAGCGTGAGGAGATTGTCTATGGCAACACCACATCGTTCTACGACGAGTTGCAGTCGCAGATGGGCGAGATAGACCTCACCGAACGCCAGCGCGACATAATGGAATATCTCATCGGTTCGCTCGATGACGACGGTTTGTTGCGCAAAAGCATCGACTCCATAGCCGACGAACTGGCCATATACCACAACATAGACGTCACTACAGCCGAGGTGGAAGAGGTGTTGCGCAAGTTGCAACAGTTTGATCCGGCCGGCATAGGGGCGCGCTCGCTGCAGGAATGTCTGCTGTTGCAGATAGACAGGCGCGACGATTCGAGGTTGAAAACGCTCATGCACCGTGTGGTGAAGAGCCATTTCGAGGATTTCACACGCAAACATTGGGACAGAATACAGGCCGCTCTCGAACTGAATGACCTACAGACGGAGACCTTGGCAAAGGAACTGAGGCGGCTCAACCCAAAGCCCGGCGCTGCTATGGGCGAAACCGTAGGGCGCAGTCTGCAACACATAACTCCCGACTTCATTATAGATACGCTTGACGACGGTACGGTTACGTTTGCCTTGAACAACGGCGACGTGCCGGAACTGCACGTGTCGCAGTCGTTTGTCGACACGATGAACGAGTATCAGACCAACAAGCACAACATGAGTCGGCAGATGAAGGAGGCTCTGTTGTACACCAAGAAGAAGATAGACGCCGCCCAAGGCTTCATAGAGGCCATAAAGACGCGCCAGAGAACGCTCACTGTGACCATGCAAGCCATAATAAACTGGCAGCACAAGTTCTTTGAAGACGGTGACGAAGCGTCGCTCCGGCCAATGATACTGAAGGACATAGCCGAGAAGACAGGGCTTGACCTGAGCACCATATCGAGGGTTAGCAACAGCAAATATGCCCAGACACGGTGGGGAACTTTTCCACTGCGCCACTTCTTCAGCGACGGTTATGTGACCGAAAGCGGCGAGGAACTGTCCACAAGGCGCATAAAGGCCGCTCTGAGGGACATCATTGACGGTGAGGACAAGAGCCATCCGCTGAGCGACGATGCACTCAAGGACGAGCTTAAACGCAAGGGTTTCCCCATAGCGCGGCGCACTGTGGCCAAATACCGCGAGCAGTTGGACATACCAGTAGCCAGACTTAGGAAATGAGATACAAGCACCTTATACTCGCGGCGAGGCTCATCAGCATGGTTTTCACGCCGTTCTATCTGCCTATAGTGGGGCTGATAGCGCTCTTCGCTTTCAGCTATCTCAGCCTTTTACCACTGTCTTACAAGCTCACGGTTGTGGGCATTGTGTATCTTTTCACCATTCTTATGCCCACCCTTTTCATCCACTTGTACCGCCGGTATCAAGGCTGGACGCTCATTGAGTTGGGTCATAAGGAGAAGCGAATGGTGCCCTACGTGATATCCATACTGTGCTATATGTCCTGCACCTACATCATGGAGCAGCTCCATATACCCCACTTCATGGGCAGCATACTCATAGCTGCACTGATCATCCAGATAGTCTGCGCACTGGTAAACGTGTGGTGGAAGATAAGCACCCATACGGCTGCCATCGGCGGAGTGACGGGTGCGCTGTTCGCTTTCAGCGAGATATTCTGGTTCAATCCCACAGGTTGGCTGTGCATAGTGCTGATACTGTCCGGTCTGTTGGGTTCAAGCCGCATGATACTGCGCCAGCACACACTGTCGCAAGTGCTCGGTGGCTATGGCGTGGGCGTGGTCTGCGCCGGCGTGGGCATACTATTCATGTGATTCGTTTGGGCATTGCAATGCGTTGCAGTGCCTTATTTTTTTGACTGTAAACAAGGTTTAGGCATAGCGTCGTGGCCGTTTAGCGGTATCGGCACTGTGCTTTCAACATAAAAAACACTGTATATGACACCATTGGTAAGCATCATCATGGGCAGCACAAGCGACCTGCCCGTAATGGAAAAGGCCTGCAAGTTTCTCGACGAGATGCAGGTTCCGTTTGAAGTAAACGCCCTTTCGGCCCACCGTACACCCGACGCAGTAGAGTCGTTCGCACGTGGCGCAAAGGACAGAGGCATCAAAGTGATAATAGCGGGAGCCGGAATGGCAGCCGCACTGCCCGGAGTTATTGCCGCATCTACCACACTTCCCGTGATTGGAGTGCCCATCAAGGGTATGCTCGACGGCCTCGACGCCATGCTGAGCATCATCCAGATGCCTCCCGGAATACCCGTTGCCACGGTGGGAGTGAACGGTGCGCAGAACGCAGCCATACTCGCTGTGGAGATGATGTCGCTGGCCGACGAGGCTCTGGCGGCGCGTCTGGCCGACTATAAGGACGGTCTGAAGGCCAAGATAGAGAAGGCTAACAAGGATTTGGCAGAGGTTAAGTATCAGTACAAGACCAACTAAGCTGTCGTTATGGTTGACTTATTCAATTACCGTCGGCGTGAATCGTCGGCGGTAAACGTTGGTGCGACACCGCTCGGAGGCGACAATCCGGTGCGCATACAGTCGATGACCACCACAAAGACCGACGACACCGAAGGCTCAGTGGCGCAGACCAAGCGCATTGTGGATGCCGGTGGCGAGTACGTAAGGCTCACTACGCAGGGCGTGAAGGAGGCTGAAAACCTCCGCAACATCAACGCTGCACTGCGCGCTGACGGCTATATGGTGCCCTTGGTGGCCGACGTACACTTCAATCCCAACGTGGCTGACGTGGCTGCACTGTATGCTGAGAAGGTGAGAGTGAACCCCGGCAACTACGTAGACCCTGCCCGCACGTTCAAGCACCTGGAGTATACCGACGAGGAATATGCCGCTGAACTGCGCAAGATAGACGAGCGGTTTGTGCCGTTTCTGCGCATTTGCCGCGAAAACCACACCGCCATACGCATCGGAGTGAACCACGGATCGCTCTCAGACCGCATCATGTCGCGCTACGGCGATACGCCTGAGGGCATTGTGGAGAGCTGTATGGAGTTTCTGCGCATCTGCAAACGGGAGCAATTCAGCGACGTTGTGATATCCATCAAGGCCAGCAACACCGTGGTGATGGTGCGCTCGGTGCGCCTGCTTGTGGCAGAAATGGACAAGGAGGACATGCACTATCCCTTGCACCTCGGCGTTACCGAAGCAGGAGAGGGCGAAGACGGCCGCATAAAGAGTGCCGTGGGCATAGGCGCACTGCTTGCCGACGGCATTGGCGACACCATCCGCGTGTCGTTGAGCGAACCGCCGGAGGCCGAAATACCCGTGGCTCGCCACTTGGTTGACTACATTTCGCGCCGCGAAGGCCATCTGTTGATACCCGGAACCCCCTACCCTGCTTTTGACTACTTGCATCCTGAGCGTCGCAAAACGCGCGCTGTGGGCAACATAGGCGGCGCGTCTGTGCCCGTTGTGATAAGCAGTCGCACTCACGGCTATGCCCCTTCCGGTGCCGACTACGTATATATAGGTGACGGAAAGGAATACTTCAGCACCATTGAGGCGCACAGTGGCGATGCGCAAGAGGCTTATAAAAAGCCGCTAATCGTTGACTTCCCGGTATACAACAAGCTGAAAGCCGAGCACCCGGAGGCCCTACTCTACCCCATTTTCCCCTACACAGGCATGCCGTTCATGGCTTCCGTGAGCGCAGAGATGAAGTTTCTTGTGCTCCAGTTCGGCGTTTCCACCGACGAATACGCCGCTTGCCTGAAGCAAAACCCCGACACGGTGGCCGTAGTGGTGAGCAACCACCAGAACCGTTTGGGCGAACAGCGCGCCTTGGTGCACGAGATGATGGGCAAAGGCATAGACAATCCGGTGGTGTTCTGCCAGATGTACAGTCACCAACAGGAGGAAAAGGGCGACTTCCAGCTGGAGTCGGCTGCCGACATGGGTGCACTGATGTTCGACGGACTGTGCGACGGCCTATGGCTGATGAACAACGGCACACTCTGCGATGCCGACATAGAGGCCACGGCGTTCGGAATACTTCAGGCGGCAAGGCTGCGTATGTCCAAGACGGAGTACATCAGTTGTCCCGGATGCGGCCGCACGCTCTACGATTTGCGTTCCACCATTGCCCGCATAAAGGCCGCTACGAGCCACATGACGGGGCTGAAGATAGGCATAATGGGCTGCATTGTGAACGGACCCGGTGAGATGGCCGACGCTGACTACGGTTATGTAGGTGCCGGACGCGGCAAGATTTCGCTCTACAGGCGCAAAGAATGTGTGGCTAAGAATATCCCCGAGGCCGATGCCGTTGAGCGTCTGTTGGCGCTTATAAACAGCGATACGGCTGCCGAAGAGTAGAGTCGCTGACCCCTACCCTATCCCTTGCCGCCGTTTTTAGGCTGCGCGCCATAAAATAGCGCAATGTTTGTAAGGATGCAATAACGCAAAAATCCCTGCCAGGCTAACTGCTTGGCAGGGATTTTTGCTTTGTTATCGTGCAATATATTAGTGTACGTACTCGCTGAAGTCGGTGAGTTTCATGTCGCCCTTGCGTGAAAAAGTGTCGTGGAAGGCGAAGGCTGCCGACAGACAGTGGCGCGTGTGGCCGCCGGTG
>CAVKVO010000162.1:0-5714 GCA_963659575.1 Prevotella sp. CAG:1031 | reverse complement strand
CACAAACGACTTACAATGTAAGTACAGACGTACAGAAGAAGAAGGTTCTTCTGGAGGATTTCACCGGCTATAACTGCGGCAACTGTCCCGACGGACACAAGATTGCCGCCAAGATAAAGTTGTCCCATCCTGACGAAGTGTTCCCCATTGCGGTGCATGCAGGGGCGTATGCTGACCCCACAGGGGTGGATGCTCCCGACTTCCGCACAGCAGAAGGTACGGAGATAAACAACTACTTCGGTGTGACGAACTATCCTTCGGGAATGACAAACCGTAGAAATTGGGACATGATTGGTCTGGTTCAGAGCCGCAGCTACTGGCTGCCATGCAGTCGTCAACTGTGTCTGGAGGACGCAGACGTTAACGTTTGGGTGGAAAGCAGCTACGACAAGACTACAAAGAAACTTACCGCTGACGTGGAACTGTACTATGTGAACGGTGTAACGGATAGCATTTCATCGTTGTGCGTCAGTCTGCTACAGGACAACATACTCGGTCCACAGGCTGGAGGCGACATGGAGGATGAATATGTGCACGACCACGTTCTGCGCGCAATGCTCACGCCGACATGGGGCGACACAATACGCAAGCCTGGACTGGGAACTTTCGTGAAGAAACACTATGAATATGATGTGCCAGACGTGATAGGTAACATTGCTACCGACCCGTTGCACTCACAGATTGTGGCATATGTGATAAACAGTGCGAAGGAAGTGGTAAACGTAAACGGATGCCGCGTAAACTGTCCAGGAATGGAACTGCCCACTGGTGCCACGTTGGAAGAATACAAAATTGCACCGACGCGCAACTATGGTTTCGACTTCTTTGAATGCTACCTTGTCAATAGCGGTACGCAACCAATCAAGAGTGCCACTTTCAAGATGACATTCGACGGAGAGGAGAGCCGCGACTATACATGGAACGCTGCCGACGGAGAGGAGATAGGCAAGCTGGAGCGCGGCTATGTGAAGTTTCCCGTGAACATTCCCGAGGAATACGTAAAGGCTGGCTGCGACTATAATATTGCACTGACTGGTCTCAACGGTGAGACATATAGCGGAAACACCATCAAAGGCTCGTTCGGAGCGATGATAAATGTGGGCGGTGACCTCAAGGCAAAGATAAAGATTGACCTCCAGTCAAGCGACAATACCTTCCGTCTGCTCAACGCCAAAGGAGAGATTGTGGCTGAATACGGTCCCTATCCCGATGGAGAAGTGGAGACGAAAGAGGAAACCTTATCATTCCCAGCCGACGGTATCTACTGCTTCGAGATAACCGATTCATGGGGTAACGGCATTCTCTCACCGCGAGGAAATCTCAAGATTTACGATGGAAACGGCGATTTGATAGTGAACAACAACGAGATTTCCAACTTTGGCTACCGCGTTTTCTTTAACTATTCTAAGACCGCTGGCATCAACACTGTGCAGAAGGAAAGTAAGAAAGACATCGTATATAACCTCTCTGGACAACGTGTGGCAACCCCGGTGAAAGGCTATGTATACATCATAAACGGAAAGAAAATAACCAAATAACACAGGATTATGAAGAAGATTTACTTGGTTTTTGTTATGATGATGCTGTGCTTTACGGCATCAGCCCAGTGGTGTGAGGAAGGCGTACAGCCCAAACCAATGGGAACCAGTAGCTACGGCGAAGAATATGTGGTGACACCTGACGGCACAATCTGGTATTACTACTATCGTCCGTCAAGCACAAAGATGGAGGATCTGAAAAAGGCGACCTACGAAATGCGTCTGCAGGCCATCACGAAGGATGGAGAACTGCTCTTCGGCGACTCGGGCAAAGTGGTGTCAAACTACCTCAACCGCAGCTGGACAGAGGTGAACCAGTATCTCTGTGCCAACAGTGATAACTCTGCAACTCTCGTGGTGAGGGATTGCCGCAACTCAACTGAAGACGAAAAGATGTGCTCGTACAGTGCATACCGCTTCAAGTCTGACGGTACAAGCGTGTGGGATGAGGACGGAGTGAGCATTGACAATGGCGCAGTGTATGACCGTCTCGTTAGCATGACGTTCTGCGAACTCTCCGACGGCAGCACTGCTTTCGCATGGACACATGAATGTGGCGACGGAGGCTATGCCATAGAGATACAGAAAGTGTCCAAAGAAGGTAAGTGTCTCTACAATCTTGCCGACACAAGACTCACCAAATCAAATGGTGTGTACTGCTATCCTTATATGGTTCCGTCCGACAACGGCAGCTTCATTCTCGTTTATGCTTATAGCAGCCAGTACTATCTGCGTGCCATGAAATACAACAGTGATGGCACAAAGGCATGGAACAACGAGGTTAAGGTGTACGGCGGCGGATGGGGAAGCATCACCGCGCTGCAAAGCCGCATGAAGGTTTATTCCACTCCCGACAACGGTTTGCTCGTGACATGGAGCGACGACCGCAACAACGAGGGATATTATGCTCCATATCTGGCATATATCAACAGCGACGGAACTTCAAAATTCACCAATGAGAGCGGCAAACCTGACGTTCGTCTGTCCTACGAGGAACTGAGTTCACACGCTCCGACGATAGTTTTCAGTCAAGACGGCAACGACATCTACGCCATCTTCGACCAGTTCTCGCAGTCAATGCAGCAGTGGAACCAGCTTTCATTGCAGAAAGTGAACAAGAACGGAGAGATGCTCTATGGCGACAACGGTGTGGTGCTTGAACCTTTGGCTGACAAAAACTTTGGTCAAGCCAGCGTGCAACTCGGTGAAGACGGCAAACTGCTGTGTTTCTGGCAACAGTTCTACAGTTACCAGCATGTGGACAATGTGTATAGTATACGCAACATGGAGGATGGAAGCGCAGTGAATGCTGACAGTGCCAACGTTCACTTCCGCAGTTCCGAGGCTTACCGCTCATCATTGCAGACCACATACAGCAAGGCCGACGACACTATCTTGCTCTACTGGGTGGAAGACGCACAAGGTTCGGCAATGGATTCCCCAACTCGCTGCTGCCTGTTCAGTAAAATGCTTCGCAACTGCAAGGAAGTGGGCACAGCTGGTATCGGCAAGGTGACTGTGGACAAGACAGCCGGCAACACCCGCTATGATATTACTGGAAGGATTCTCTCAACCTTGAAGAAAGGTGACATCTACATTCAGGGTGGCAAGAAATACATAGCAAAATAATGTTTCACAAATAAAAACATAACGATTATGAAAATGAAGAAGTATCTATTGGCAATTGCTTCGCTGCTGGCATCTTCTACTGTCAGTGCCCAGCTGTTGGGAGGTTACAAGGCTACCGCATCGCAGGACGTGGACTATAAGGATGCTGTAACAATCAGCGACAGTGTGATTCAGGGCTATCTCTACGTGAGCGACAGCATCGCTTCGGGTTCTGTTAAGGGCAAGGGATATCCTATCGGCTTCGATTTCCCTTTCAACGGCAGCGTATTCAAGTCTTTTGGCGTTTCGGCACAGGGCCTCATCAAACTCTCCGAAACAGACAGCGTGAAGATGGAGTTTGACAACTCTTTCATAAACAACAGCAAAGAAGCAAGCAACAACGCCATCTTCTGCTATGACCAATATGCACAGAGCTACAACAAGGGTGAGGCAGAAGGATGCACCCCCACATTGATAAGCTACAAGAGCAATGGCGAGGAACTGGTTGTGGAATGGAAAGACTTGGGCATCAACACCAGCTCATGGAAGAAAGCACTCGTCGGCACTTACACAATGCAGATACATCTGTTCAAGGACGGAAGAGTAAAGTATGTGTTCTATGGACTGAGTGGACTGAACGAACTAACATCTAAATCAGCAGGAAGCGTGACGCTCGGTATGCGCGGAGGTGTGCAGGACTACATTACGTGGGACAGCTTCGACGCAACCAATAGCTATTATGCCACAAACAAGAGTTTCAAACTCGCAGCTTTGGCAGAGGGCTACACTATCTCTGTTAACACTCCGGGCGAAATCGAAACGCCTATCGCCCAACCTACGAACATCAAGGCCGAGTTGAGCTATAAGGATAGAGTATATGCCACAGTGACATTCGATGAGGCTACAGGTGTGGACAACTACCTGATGCTCGTGTCAAAGGGTGCTACGTCTGATGTTCCTACTGATGGCAAGACCTATACAAAGGGTGACAAGATAGGAAACTCCACCGTAATCCTCGCTGGAAAGCCCGGATTTTGGGGAACAGTTGCTGACAGTCTTGACCACAACACTGAATATACCATCAGCGTTTACGCATACAACAGCTATGGAACAGGCACACTGAAGTACAATACAGAAAACCCGTTGCAGGCTACATTCCGCACTGCTCCTGCTAAGCCGGGCGCACTGAAGGTGCTTTCCGCCACCAACAGCAGTCTGAAGATGAGCGTAGCCGCCAACACTGGCGACGACATGATAATGGTGGTTTACAATGACTCTGTGTATGATCCTGAGAATATGGGCAACCAGGCTTATGCTGGAACGCCCGACAAGTCGCTCAAGGCTGGTGACTATCTGACCTACACCAACGGTGACACAAAGGATGAAAAGGCAGGAAAGGTGGCTTACTTCGGCAAGGCTGGTGATTTTGAACTGACAGGTCTGGAGTCTTCCACATCATACTACTTCATCGCTTACAGCTATAACTCAACTACAGAAACGTTCTCTCAGGATGCCGACACCACACAGATTTGGGCTTCTACCAACATAACAGTGCCCTACACAATGGATCTCACTGGTGCTCCTGTATATCAGTTGCCTGGAGGATGGACGGCAGGTAACGGTTCTTACAACTATGGTTTCCGTATCATTACCAAGAACGACCGTGAGGTGAAGAGTCAGACTGAAGGCAGCAGCGTCATCTACTGCGACAATGCTGACAAGTCTACCACATATACTATCGAGTCTCCTGCAATAGAGCTCACCAGCAACAACAAAGTGTCTGTTGACTGGCTCATTAATCAGATGGGTTCTGGATGGTTTGCAACTGCCTCGGCTTATGAGGAGTGGGGTGAGAAAGACTCTTTGGCTTTCGTGCTCTACGCTGACGGAGAAAAGGTTGTTCTGAAAAAGTACGATTCTACAAACGCTCCTAAGGACGAAGACGCAGACACATGGCACCCGGAAACATTCGACCTCAGCCTCTATGCTGGCAAGCAGGTGAAGTTCGGAGTGGAGTGGCTCGGAGCAAACAACAGCACATTGAGACTGTATCTGGAGAATATCAAGGTGACAGGTGACACACCTACAAGCATCACTCAAGCCGAAGTCGCAGCTTCTTCAAATGCAGACAGCAAGGCTTTTAATCTGAACGGACAACCTGTGTCGGGCACAGCCCGCGGCATTGTCATCAAGAATGGCAAGAAGATGGTTGTGCGCTAAGCGTGCCGTGATAAAGTAATCTTGCAGAAAGATTAATACCCAAAGTCGGGGAGGAGAGAGCCAACGAGGCATCTTTCCTCCCCGATTTGCTTTTGGCTATGTTTTAGCACGAATGATACGGCGAGGGCGCCGTACCTCCTATAGGCGACGTGAGCCAAGGGCAAAGCGGGGACGCTTCGCCCACTTGATAGGCTTCCGATGCCCAAATCCAGCTCAAAACCGACCAAATTATGTAAATATTTATCAAATCTTGGGTTGTAAAGATTCTTCCGAAAGTCACTTTTGCAACTATCTGATAAACAATACGTTGCAACGGCCAAAAAATATGCATAGGATTTGGGTCAAATA
>CAVKVO010000161.1:0-5758 GCA_963659575.1 Prevotella sp. CAG:1031 | reverse complement strand
GGCGCCCTCGCCGATCCCATCGCTCGTTAAGAGCGAAAGAATATGCCACATGAGCACGAATGATACGGCGAGGGCGCCGTACCTCCTACTCCTTGTGCCGTTTTAGCTGAAGGCAAAGCGAGGACGCTTCGCCTACTTCCTCGTGCCTATATATATTATTGTATGCGTACATTATTATATATATAGCATTTCTTTCAGGGCGCGAGGGATGACAGAGCATCCACCGATCTCTTTCGGTTAAAAAACAATAAAACATAATCAATGCATTCGACTTATTGACTTTAATCGCTTGAAAAGTCGTACCTTTGCAGCCAATTTGTACAGTTAACATAAAGTCTAACTTTATTAAAGTAATTATTAAACAGTTATGTCAGAATTAACAAACAACGTCAAGCCATTGGACGACTTCAATTGGGAAGAGTTCGAGAACGGCTCGCAGGCAAATGTCAGCAAGGAAGAACTTGACAAAGCCTACAACGAAACCCTTAACAAAATCTGTGAGCATCAGGTAGTTGAGGGTACGGTAATCTCAGCCGACAAGAAAGAGGTTGTGGTGAACATCGGTTACAAGAGCGATGGTATCATCCCCGCAAGCGAGTTCCGCTACAATCCCGACCTCAAGGTGGGCGACACTGTTGAGGTTTACGTTGAGAACCAGGAAGACCGCAAGGGTCAGCTCATCCTTTCTCACAAGAAGGCTCGTCTGAGCAAGAGCTGGAGCCAGGTTAACGCCGCTCTCGACAACCAGGAGATTATCCAGGGCTACATCAAGTGCCGCACTAAGGGTGGTATGATTGTTGACATCTTCGGTATCGAAGCATTCTTGCCCGGTAGCCAGATTGACGTTCATCCTATACGCGACTACGACCAGTTCGTAGGCAAGACCATGGAATTCAAGGTGGTTAAGATCAACCAGGAGTTCCGCAACGTAGTTGTTTCTCACAAGGCTCTCATCGAGGCTGAGTTGGAAGCACAGAAGAAAGAAATCATCAGCAAGCTCGAAAAAGGCCAGATCCTCGAAGGTACTGTTAAGAACATCACCTCTTACGGTGTGTTTGTTGACCTCGGTGGCGTTGACGGACTCGTGCACATCACCGACCTGTCTTGGGGCCGTGTTGACGATCCTCACAAGGTTGTTGAGCTTGACCAGAAGATCAACGTCGTTATCCTTGACTTCGACGATGAGAAGAAGCGCATAGCTCTCGGTATCAAGCAGCTCACTCCGCACCCATGGGATGCTCTCGACCCGAACCTCAAGGTGGGCGACCACGTGAAGGGTAAGGTAGTTGTCATTGCAGACTACGGCGCATTCGTTGAGATTCAGCCCGGTGTTGAGGGTCTGATTCACGTTTCTGAGATGTCTTGGAGCCAGCACCTGCGTTCAGCTCAGGAGTTCCTGAAGGTTGGCGACGAGGTTGAATCAGTAGTCCTGACTCTCGACCGCAACGAGCGCAAGATGAGCCTCGGTATCAAGCAGCTCAAGGAAGACCCATGGGAAACCATCGAGGTTAAGTATCCTGTTGGCAGCAAGCACACTGCAAAGGTTCGCAACTTCACCAACTTCGGTGTGTTCGTTGAACTGGAAGAGGGTGTTGACGGACTCATCCACATCAGCGACCTTTCTTGGACAAAGAAGGTTAAGCATCCTTCTGAGTTCACTCAGGTTGGCGCAAACATCGACGTTATCGTGCTCGACATCGACAAGGAAAACCGTCGCTTGAGCCTTGGCCACAAGCAGCTGGAGGAGAATCCTTGGAACGCATTCGAGGAGAAGTACACCGTTGGTAGCATCCACGATGGCAAGATCGTTGAGTTGCTCGACAAGGGTGCTGTGATCTCTTTGGAGAAGGACGTTGAAGGCTTCGCTACTCCTAAGCACCTTGTTAAGCAGGACGGCACACAGGCTGCTCTTGACGAGGTTCTGCCCTTCAAGGTTATCGAGTTCAACAAGGACAGCAAGCGCATCATCCTTTCACACAGCCGCACATTCGAGGACGCACAGCGTGACGAGAAGAAGGCTGCAAAGAAGGTTCGCACAAAGAAAGAGGACACTGTGAAGATTGAGAACCAGCCTGCTGCAACAACTCTTGGCGACATCGACGTGCTTGCACAGTTGAAGGCTAAGATGGAGAGCGGTGAGAAATAATCACCAACCATTAGGCTGACATAAGCGAAAACAAACTTTCGATTATAGCTACGGGCGCACCATCCAACGATGATGCGCCCGTTTATTATATGCTCTTGCGAGCATACATGTATGAGGTACGGTGTGCGAAGGCTGTAGTAAGTGCTGCGCAAATGGAAGGCTGTAGTGGGCGAAGCGTCCTCGCTTTGCCCTTGGCGCAGTTGGAAGCCTGTAGTAGGCGCTGCGTCCCCGCTGCGCCCTTGGGCAAAATCCAGCGCAAAAGCAAATATACGAAAATATGTCTCTGAGCTAAGGGTGCAGCGAGGACGCAGCACCTACTACAGGCAGACGAGGCGAAAATTCAAGCTTCTTGTCAACGCTTCACCACTTTCTTTCCGTCTTTTACGTATACCCCCTTTGACAGTGCGTTCCAGTCGTGTCCTTTATTCACGCCTTCCAAAGAGTAGAACGAAGTATTGATGTTGGCATTGGCGTGTATGTTGGCGATTCCGGACGATTTGCCGCCTTTGAACTTGAAACTAACGACGCCCGTTTCCGTGTCTTCGCTTATTTCTGTGAGCGGTTTGCCCATGCCACCTCCGGTGTATGTCCATGCCGATGCAGGCGCAGAATCGTCGGTGAGCGACGTTATTCCCGACGTGCCGGGGTAGGGGTCACCGGCAGCTTCGGCCTTGTATGTGGCGGTGTCAAACACCTTTCCGTTGTACTTCGCTATCAAGTCAGCATTGACAGTGCGTTCCACCTCGTTTGAACTTTCGCTGATGGTTCTCCCTCTGAAGTATTCGGGCACGAAGATGCCGTCGGCGGCAATCAGCGTCATGCGCGGATGTCCCGCCGTGGAGTTCACCTTGCAACCGCCGAGCGAGAACATTTCGTCAGAATAGTCCACGTGGCTCACGAGCATACCGTGACCGAGAATCGATTTGTTCCATCCCGTTTGCTGCACGTTCTCCACTATGTAATATTCATGTCCTGTAGCATCGTTGTCGTTGAGTATGCGGTAAGCCTTGCCGCCAGCCGAGAGCGGAGTCAGAGCCACGTCGGCCGGAGCGTCCAGAGTGTCTATCTTCATCCATCCGAAGCGTTCGCGTTCCCATGCGGTGTATTCGGTCGGGCGATAACCGTTGTATGTGTATTCACCAGCATCCATCAGATCCCAGTAGTCCATATTTTGATTTATGCACCTTTCGGCCACGCTTCCCGCCTGCGGATACATGTCGGGCAGTCCCATGCAGTGGGAAAACTCGTGGCAGAACAGACCGATGCCGTTTATCAGCCATCCGTTTTTCTGGTCAGCCGGCGTACCGTTAAGCTCGTTGTTCACACCGTAGCGGAGCAGTTTCTTGCCTCCCACCGACGGTTGCGAGGCGAGTGTGCCCGACTTAGGGTGTATGCAATCCGAAGAATTGCCCACGATACTTTGCGAATATCCGGCGTATATTATATAAATAAGGTCAACGTAGCCGTCACCGTTGGCATCATATTGCGCAAAAACGCTGTCCTTGTCCAATGCCTTGCACGCATCCACAAACAACTGGTCCATGTTTTCCTGTGACGAAGCCCCTGCTCCATAGTATTTCAGCGGTTGATTCAGTTTGACGGGACCATACACGTCAAACTTTGGAACGAACATTCCGCCGCTCATGTCCTTGAAGTATCGCGCCACGCTACCGTAGTTGCGACCTGTGGAAGGGTCGGCGTTGCGGTCGAAAAGTTCCTCGGCGTTGAGATACTTGTTGAATGTTTCCGCCGGATTTTCCACCTTGAATGTGCTGTCACTGAACTCCACGAGCAGCACGGGAATGGCAGGTGTGCCCACGTGAGGCAACAGTGAGGCATTGTAGGCCATCGGTTCGCGCCTAACTCTGTTGGCAGTTGCGTTGCCCGACATGGCTTTCAGAAAAGCCGTTTTGTCCTGTTTGCTTATGGCGACAATCTCCTCCTGCGTCCGCATCTTTGGCGAATGGGCGAGTAGGGTAGTGGGTTTTAGCGTTCCGTCGGCATCGGTCTCGGCTATGAAGAAGTCCGTTCCCTCCTGATAGAGCAATGCTCCATCCTCGGAAACGAAGTAACTGAAGTCCTCGTCGCCAAACGCCGCCACGAGCAGTGTTGTGCCGTCGCTCTGCGTAATGGGTGTCAAACCGGGTTTCATCTTCACTGCCTCGGCTGTGATGCCAGCCAAGAAAAGAATTGCGA
The DNA here is from genome assembly GCA_963659575.1 of Prevotella sp. CAG:1031. Taxonomy (GTDB): domain Bacteria; phylum Bacteroidota; class Bacteroidia; order Bacteroidales; family Bacteroidaceae; genus Prevotella. Next base: position 1,416 of record CAVKVO010000161.1, on the reverse strand, counting down.
ATATAATCTTTTTCATATTTATCACTGTTGTGTTCTAATAGGTTTGTGCTATATATTCAAGCGTCGCTCTGCGAATGTCCTTGCTTTTCGTCGTCTTTGTGCATACCGAAGAAATACCGACCGCGGTTTTTGGTTAGCGGCCCGTGGTTGATGGCGTGTCGCGGACAGTGGTGGTAGCAAGCCAGACAGGCGGTGCATCCGCCGTTGTGCATCCATTCGGGCGTACCGTCCTTGCCATATCTGATGTTTCCCGTGGGACAAACCTTGGCGCAGATGCCGCATTTGGAACATCTTTGTGGGTCTACACTGAATGGTTTGTCGGTAATCAAAACATTGTTGAACACCGCTCCAATCACGTGCGACAGCACCCACGGCATTGGGCCATGTGTTATTGCCTCTATGTCCTTGCGGCGTTCGCACACGCAAGGTATAATCAGATGTATCGCCTTCAGCGCTTTTTCCATTTTGCTGTGTTCACGTTCCGGCGTGTCGGTGTACATAAACGGCAGTGCTACATAGCTTTCCGGCATTATCAAGGAAAAACGGCTGTCGGTCTTCATGCCTTTTTTTGCCAGACATTTGTCCAGCATGTTGAGTGCCAGTCCCACGCTGTCGCCACAGGTACACAGCGCATAGCAGTAGTGGTCTTGCGGATTGGTTATGCTCAGTCGGGCAACAAACCGCCGCACCACCTTGGGAGGTTGCCATCCGTGCACCGGAAAACAGAACCCGATGCGCTCGTCCGGCTCCAGCGTATAGTGGCTTTCAGCATTGCCGTCGGCCATACTGATGAGCCTTTCCCCCGTGGCTTCGGCCAACATCTGCGCCGCCCATCGGGTGTTGCCAGTTCCAGAAAAGAAGAAAATCATACCTTAGGTCCTCATTGAATATGTGTGTAAAAGTATAGTTTTTTCTCTATTTGTGCAAATATGTAATGAAAATAATTAAGGTGAGAGAAAAATGAAGAATTAGGAATGGCTTAGACGATGCGCAAACGTCTGCCTGTAGTAGGCGAAGCGTCCCCGCTGCGCCCACTGGAACAATCCGTTACCCACGAAATCACACAAACAAATCATCCATTGTGATTTGCTTTTGTACGATGTCGCTATACTTGTTCTGTTTATCCACAGATAATCTGCGCAAAGGTACTGGAAAAGCACTATTAGCGCAGATTATCCACAGGTAATCTGCGCTAATAGTACAACTTTCGGATTTGAATTTCACGTTGTCGTTCTGACAAAAACAGAGTAAAAACCCCTGTCTGTTTTCTGTGCCTTCGGCTTGTCGGAATGTATTGTTCCGCCTTTACGAGAGCACACTCTCGACAGGCGAAGCAATACATCCCGACAGTGGCTGTCGCCACTCAGAAAACAGACAGGCGATAAACCACGCCTTCGGCGAAAAACCGCTGCGCAC
>CAVKVO010000160.1:0-5801 GCA_963659575.1 Prevotella sp. CAG:1031 | reverse complement strand
CAATACTCCTGAACGGCTCAACATCGTATTCGGCTTACGGATCTCACCGCTACGGTTACTACGGTCACTACGGGTACTACGGCAAGGGGTATTATAGCGGATATTACACCAACGACGAGAAGAACAATGATGAGACAAATGTATAGTTGCTCTTCTTATTATGAACATACTTACCACTCTCCATGCTTATTTCCTTGTGCTGCGCTATCGTCTTCAGCAGTGGCGTGACAAGGAGATGACGGGATACATACGTCGGTTGCAAATCATGTCGTCGGCCGAAACCGTGCGTTACATCATGTCGCACAGATGCTCGTGTGCACGCTTTGGAGACGGCGAGTTTGCTGTGATGGAGGGCGGCGGCAACGGTTTCCAGCACCCGGATGCCAAGTTGGGGGAACGCTTGAAAGAGGTGATTGCCTCAGACAATCCCAATCTGCTTGTCTGTATACCGCTTTCGCTCAAGAAAACAAGGTCATTGGTACTCAATAGTCAGTTGTCGGCATTGGGTTACCGACATTGTTTTTTGAAGAAAGTAATCATGCCCGTTGTACGGTATTCGCGGAATTATGGTGACGCCCTGTTCACACGTTTCTACATGATACGCAAGAACAAAGCGCACACGGCCGAATACGTAGACTTGCTCAAACAACTGTGGGCAGGCGAAGACCTCTTGATTGTAGAAGGCAAATACTCGCGCTTGGGCGTTGGCAACGATCTGTTCGACAACGCCAAATCCATCAAACGCATCTTATGTCCTAGCAAAGATGCCTTTACCTCTTATGATGCCATCTTGCAGCATACCGTTTCGGCAACCGATGGCAGACTGGTGGTTCTTGCTTTGGGAATGACAGCCACAGTATTGGCATATGATCTTGCCAACCGAGGCATCCGTGCGTTCGATTTGGGCCATATCGACGTAGAGTACGAGTGGTTTCGTATGGGGGCAAAACGGAAGGTGGCTATACCCGGCAAGCAGGTTGAGGAAGTGGAAGGTGGACAAAGCCAGATATCCTCAACCGACAAGACCTATCTTTCGGAGATAATAGCCTCTATCGGTGAGTAATCGCAGTTAAGAAATATGCTACGTAATATTCTGCGCTCCGTGCGCGACCGTCTTTTTCCTGTTAGGACAAAAGGCAAAAACAACCGCATCATTATCGGTTCGAAGATAGGACCAGGTTTCATTATAATGGTATCCGGCAACAACAATGAGATTACCATAGGCAAGGGCTGTCTGCTGACAAACACCGTGGTGAGAATATTTGGTGACAATAACCGTCTCTTTATCAACGACAAGGCACGTTTCATGGGACCTTGCCGCATCATAATAGGTGGTATGGAAAATACCCTAATGATCGGCGAAGATGCCGGCATACGCGGTGTAGAATTCAATGTCGAAGGTGGTGGCAGTATGGAGATAGGCGAGCGTTGTATGTTCAGTTATGGCATTACGCTGCGCAACCACGACTCTCACCGTATAATTGACCCGTCTAACAGTTGTGTACTCAATTCTCCCAAGGATGTAGTTCTGGGTCGTCATGTATGGATAGCGCAGAACGCCACAATACTTAAGGGATGCCACATCGGTGACGACTCCGTCATCGGTTTTGGCGCAATTGTTACAAAGAGTTGCCCGCCCGGTTCTGTCATGGCTGGCATACCGGCAAGGATAGTAAAAGAAAATATCAACTGGGATTATTGACAAAATGGTTTCCGTCATAGTAGGTATATACAACGTACTTGGATTTATTGATTGTGGCATAGGCTGCGTGCTCTCGCAGACCTATGGCGACTTTGAACTGCTGCTCGTCGACGACGGATCAACAGACGGCAGTCTCGAACGTTGTAAGGAATGGGCGACACGCGATAGCCGCATTCGTGTGTTACACCAAGAAAATCAAGGTTTGGGTAGCGCCCGCAATCTCGGACTGGAAAATGCTCGAGGCGAATACATTTGTTTTTACGATGTCGACGATGAAATGTTGCCCGGTCTGTTGGCCTACAATGTAGAGCAGATGGAGCGGCGCGGTGTTGACCTCGTGGTGTTCGGTTACAATAATATCGACTATCGTACAGGGTACGTTACTCCCGTCCGTTTTACTGAAAAGCAAATTGGTAGCAATCAAGCTCTTTGTGACACATTTATCGACGAGTTTGTGCTGAAAACCAATGGCTTTGCGTGGAACAAGTGCTATCGTAAGGGTTTCCTTGACCGACATTCCCTGCGTTTTGAGAACCAGCGCATACAGCAGGATGAAGTCTTTAATCTTCTGGTGTATGAGCATCTTGATAAGGCTTACATATCTTCTGAAATACTGCACAACTATTATGTGTATGAAAAGGGTAATACTCGCTCTCGCTTCATTTCCGACCGTTTTGACATCTACAAGTCGGTGCGTATGCATTTTGAACGGTTGCGCAAGTTTTGGAATCTCCAAGACCAACGACTTGACCGCTATCTCGACCAACGTTTCTACAACGATGTCTTGAGTTGCTTGCTCTTCAACCTCACCCATCCCCAGTGTCCGTGGTCCAAAACCGAGAAGCAACACGAACTCCATCGCATTATGGCAGACCCGCTCACTCGACAAGTCTTTCCCAATGTATGTCCAACTAACTTCGAACAACTACTCTACCGACGCGCTTGTTGCATGGAGAGCCTTTGGCGCATTCGTCTGTATACAGGAGTATTTCGCATGATGCGGTTGGGTATAAATACTATAAAAGGTAGGATTCGATATAATTAAATGATAAAATACAACATTAAACTTGATAGCGTAACAGTGTTAGTGACAGGTGCAGCCGGTTTTATTGGCAGCAATTTGGTCAAGCGTTTGTTCCGTGACTATCATGGCATCCGTGTGGTAGGCATAGACTCACTGACAGACTATTACGATATCAACATCAAGCATGATCGTCTACGTGAAATAGAGTCGTACGGTGCAAACTGGACTTTCATACATGATACTATAGCCTCGAAAGAAACCGTGGAGCGCATCTTCCGTGACTACCGTCCGACAGTGGTGGTCAATCTGGCGGCGCAGGCAGGCGTGCGTTACAGCATCACTCATCCAGACTGCTACATCGAGAGTAACATCCTCGGATTTTATAATTTGCTGGAGGCTTGCCGTCACTATGGAGTGGAACATCTTGTGTATGCTTCGTCATCGTCCATTTACGGCAATAACAAGAATGTGCCGTACAGCACCGACGACAAGGTTGACAATCCTGTATCGCTGTATGCCGCTACAAAAAAAAGCAACGAGCTGATGGCGCACGCCTACAGCAAACTCTACAACATACCGAGCACTGGTTTGCGCTTCTTCACCGTTTACGGCCCCGCAGGACGGCCTGACATGGCTTATTTCTCGTTCACCGACAAACTGGTTGCAGGTGAAACCATCAAGATATTTAACTACGGCAACTGCCAGCGCGATTTTACCTACATCGATGATATCGTGGAGGGTGTGCTGCGTGTCATGCAGCATGCTCCCGAGAAACAGACCGGTGACGACGGTCTGCCCGTGGCACCTTATGCCCTTTATAATATCGGTAACAGCCACCCCGAGAACCTGCTAGACTTTGTGACTCTGCTTCAGGAAGAACTCGTGCGCGCCGGCGTGTTGGCGGCCAACTACAATTTTGAAGACCACAAGCAACTGGTCGCCATGCAGCCCGGTGATGTGCCCGTTACGTATGCAGACACCACACCGCTGCAACGCGATTTCGACTTCAAACCGTCCACTCCGCTGCGTGAAGGTCTTCGTCGCTTCGCTGAGTGGTATGCTACATATTATTTTAAGCATTGATGGATGCCAATAAGCGAGGAATAGCCAAGAATGCACTATTCCTTTATCTTCGTACCCTTGTCAGTACCATTGTGGGACTTTATACCTCCCGCGTGGTTCTCAATACGTTGGGTGTGGAAGATTATGGCATCTATGGGTTGGTAGGCGGCTGCATTGGCATGTTCACGTTCATGAATGCGTCGATGGCTGGGGCTACGAGCCGTTTCATCACATTCGAGTTGGGACGTGGCAATTTTGAGAGGCTGCGCAACACGTTCTCGTCGGCAGTCGTGGTGCATATCATTCTTGGTGTCGTTATTGCCATTTTATCTGAGACAGTCGGCATGTGGTTCTTGATGAACAAACTCGTCATACCCGAGGGCCGAATGTTTGCAGCGCAAATGCTCATCCATACATCGGTTGTCGGTCTGCTCATCTCAATCGGTACGGTGCCGCTTAGTGGTTGCGTTGTGGCGCACGAGCATTTTCAGTTCTACGCCTACACTGATTTGCTGAGTTCATTCCTCAAATTGGGCATTGTCTATTTACTCACGCTCGCATCCTACGACAAACTTATCTTCTATACTTTCCTGCAACTGGGTGTCACGGTGCTCATGGTCGGCATCAACATCACCTATTGCTGGCGGCACTTCCCCGAGACCCACTTCCGCTATGTATGGGACAAAAGCATTCTACGCTCGCTGTTGTCCTTCTCTGGTTGGGATCTATTCGGCAACATGAGCGTCACGGCACGCAACCAGGGCATGAACTTCATCATCAACATGTTCTTCGGCGTGGTCTACAATGCCGCTTCGAGTGTTGCACTCACAGTGCAGGGGGCTATCATGGCGTTCTGTTCCAATTTCAATACAGCCTTTCGGCCGCAGATTATCAAGCAATATTCGGTTGGCGACAACGTTGGATCCATCAGTCTGCTATACACCTCTGCAAAAATTTCTGCACTACTGTTGGCTGTCATCTCTGTGCCGACATTTGTCGAGATGGATACCATTATGGTTTGGTGGCTGAAGAATCCGCCTGCCAGTGCTGCGCTATTTTGCCGCATACTCCTTGTTGCCTCGTGTTTCAACATCATCGAGCACAATCTTAATGCAGGCATACACGCCACTGGGCGTATGCGCAAGATGAGTCTGCTCACAGGTCTTTGCTTTCTTGGGCATTTGCCGTTGCTTTGGATGGGTTATAAGTTGGGGCTGCCGGTAGAACTCAACTACTACATCATGATTCTCACCTACTGTTGCTCATCGGCCATAAAAGCCTGCTTGTTGCGCCGCTACATACCGCCCTTCAGTGTCCGCAGACTGCTGACAAAGGTCTATCTGCCTGTATTGGCCGTCGTCGTGGTGACCTATGCCGCCATTGTTGCCGTTGCCCAGTTTGTAGAGAATGAATATCTGCATTTCGTCGTGGTATTTGCCTTAGGCATCGGTGTCGGTTTTCTGGCGTCTGCCTATATCGCCCTCAACCGTTCGCAGCGCGAGATGGTGTATTCGTCCATACGCCAACGTTTCAAACGCTTTTAATCAATGAAACGCCGTTAAACAATGAAACAACGCGACCTTTCGCTCGACCTCATCCGCATTTTCGCCTGTCTGTTGGTCGTCACGACACATGCTCCAATGCCGGCCACGACTACCCACTCGGCACTTTTGGCGGGTGTCAGTCTGGTGACGGTTCCTTGCAATGCCTTGTTTTTCATGGTGAGTGGGGCACTGTTGTTGCCAGCCGTAGGAAAAAATTTACCCCCCCCAGCCACGGTTCCGCAATGTTCTACCCGTGCCTTTCTTGGCAAACGATTGGGCAAGATTGTTGTGCCCACGCTCGTTTGGTCGGCGTTCTACTTGGTGGTGCTTGTCCTAAGGGAAAACCTCGGTGCAACAGACATCGTCCGCAAAGTGTTGTCGATGCCGTTCTCCCCGCAGGGTACAGGCGTGCTTTGGTTCATGTACGCACTGACAGGTCTCTATCTGCTCACGCCTATTCTCTCAGCAT